>JAZNQW010000042.1:0-15175 GCA_045590435.1 Alphaproteobacteria bacterium
GTTCATACGTAACGGACTTGGACCGCGACGATTCAAAATGCGATAAATATAGCCGCGCCCTTTAGCCGAAAAACGAGCATGAAAGTCTTCGCTTACTTTTTCGGTTTTAATAACCGCCACAGGCGCCTGTAATTCGCGCAACAAAGCATTTAAACTTTCCTGCATTTTATATTCGGATAAATCTAAATCCAAATCAAAATGTGCCACCTGCCCCAACGCATGCACACCTGCATCAGTTCTGCCGGCACAAAAAACCTCCGTCGCCTGATGTGAAAATCCTAAAACAGCATCTTCTAAAAATGCTTGAGCACTCGGTCCGTCTTTCTGCTTCTGCCAACCGACCAAGTTTGTGCCGTCGTATTCTACCGTGATTTTGTAACGCATTATAAAGCCAAATTATCCTAAATTCGGCATTAAATTTTTCATGTTTTGATTGTAATAATCTTCGGCCCACGCACGCATAGATTCCAGCACCGGCTTTAAGTTATAGCCGAAGTTTGTCAGTGTATATTCCACGCGCGGCGGAATTTGCGCATATACCGTGCGAATTAAAATACCTTTTTCTTCTAGGGCACGCAAATTGGCAGTCAACACTTTTTGAGTGATGTTGCCCAGCTCCTTTTTAAGCTCACCAAAGCGCTTAGTGCCATTCATAAGTTCTTGAATAATCATGACTTTCCATTGATCGCCCATTGTTTTTAGGGCGACTTCGACCAAATTTTGTGGCATTTCAATCATTGATTTTACTCCCAAAAAAACATATTTACTCCATTACTTATCACGGTTTTAAGCATAATGCAACAATAAAAAAATTTTTCGCACCGTTTCTCTTTAAATCATCGCGCGGCGGCATATTTATGAAATATCAATCAACATCAAACGGGGGCGAAAATGCGGCGAATTTGCTTATTGGCGGGCTATGATAAAGATAATAAAATTCAAGACTATGTGGTGTATTTGGCCAAAGAACTGGCTAAAATCAGTGATGTTTATTACATGGGTAACGGTCCAATACCGCCCGATGAACTGTTTAAAATTGCACCCTACACACAAATGTTTTACACCAAAACCCACGAATTACGCGATTTTGGTTCGTGGCGCTATCTGATTGAACAGCTCAGCTGGGAAAAAATAACGCAATATGATGAGCTGATTTTGTGTAATGACAGCATTTATGGACCGCTATGCGATTTGAGCTCGGTTTTTGTGCAAATGGAGCGGCGCGGTTACGATTTTTGGAGTATGACGTCTGATTATGCATATAATTTTCATTTGCACAGCTACTTTATGGTGTTTGGTGCTAATGTGATTAGAAATAAGGTGTTTCGTAATTTTTGGAAGACGATTGCGTTTTATTATGATGTGAAAAATTGCGAATATGAGCTGACGCCGCTATTGGTGCGCGAAGGCTTTGTCGGTAACAGCTATGTGCGCAACTATCATCAGGACAATATTTTGCAATCTCCGAAAGATTTGCTTGAGAATTTTACCGTACCGTTTGTGAAGGTGAAAAATTTTCTGCCGCAAAATGCTTATACGGCCGGTTCTGGTATCGGCTTGCGTTATAAAATTCGCACGCAATCGGATTATGATACCAAACTGATTAACAGCAATATTGCGCAGAATCGCTATCCGCAGACGTTAGCTCAGCGCTTAGCGGCATTTACGGGGTTATAAATGGGGGATTGCTATTTGAAAATAAATATTCTATGATTTTAATATGAAGAAGATGTATGTATATATCGTAACAAACAAAAAATATGGTGTTCCCTATGTAGGTGTTACAAGCAATTTGGTGCGTCGTATTTGGGAACATAAGAACAAAGTAATAAAAGGTTTTACTTCAAAATATAATCTCAATAAATTAGTTTATTATGAAGTGCATGATGATGAAATATCAGCTATTACACGTGAAAAGCAAATAAAAAACTATTCCAGACAGAAAAAAATCAATATGATTAACCGATTTAATGAAGGTTGGGTTGATTTGTATGATCATGTTTGTAAATAGTCAATAGTTGTCAGAGGATAGAGTGTAGCGTTTGATAAGAGTATCGTTGTGCTTGCTTTTTTGTGTGAAACTCCACCGGCTGAAGCCAGTGGCTTGCGTTCTTCAAGGGTGTCATCCTGAGGGGCTTTAGCCCCGTGAGGATCTCCGCACTTTAGTGCGGTTTTGGTGGTGTATTCCGAACTAAAGTTCGGAGATTATTACGTCGAGCCTAGGGCCCTCCTCATAATGACAGAAAGAAAAAAGATTTTAAATAGCGCTTAGCGGCATTTACGGGGTTATAAATCGGTGCTCCAAGCGTTTTTGATGTGGCAAATGCGCCACGGCCATTTAATCAGAACGGCATCAAAGCGCATATCATAACCGATAAATTGCGGATGACGCTTCAAAAAACTTTGAGCCCCGCGAACAATACGTTGTTTTTGCGCGGTGCTGATAGCGTAAGCCGCCGTATCAAGCGATTGGCGCTGTTTGATTTCCACAAATATCAGCAAATGCCCGCGGCGCATAATCAAATCAATCTCGCCGGCGGTGGTACCGCGACCGGTTACAAAATTGCGGCGAACCAAACGATATCCGTGCAAATTCAGATAAATTTGCGCCAAAAATTCAGCTAAATGTCCTCTATGATAATTGTTCATTTTTAATCTCTAAGGCCAACGCATAAACGTCATTTTTATTTAAGCCGGTTTGCGCGCAGATTTCTTTGACCGCGGTTTTAAGTGAGGTTTGCTTTAACCTTTCGGCTAAAAGCGGGCGAATATCCGGCAATTCGGTCGGTTTGTTTTGCGGCGGCGCAATCAGCACCACAAATTCGCCCTTTGGCTCATTGTGCGTAAAATGCGTCATCACCTCATCAAACGGACCGGTTTGCGTTTCCTCATACATCTTGGTAATTTCGCGCACCACCGATACTTCACGACCGCCAAAAACAACTTTAGCCTGCTCCAGTGTTTTAAGTAAACGCGGCGCTGTCTCATAAAAAATCAACGTTGCATCAATCGGTGCCAATTCCGAAAACAAATCTTGCCGTGCCTTATCCTTGTTCGGAATGAATCCGGCAAACATAAAGCGATTGGTAGGCAAGCCGGAAAGTTGTAATGCCGCAATAATGGCACAAGCTCCCGGAATTGCCGTCACATAAATATCTTGCTGTCGGCACAACCGCACCAATTTATACCCCGGGTCGGAAATCAGCGGCGAACCCGCATCACTAACCAGAACCACCGCTTGCTCAGCCGCCAAATCAGCAATTTTTTGCGCCATTTCTTCTTCATTATGATCTTGATAAGTCACAAATTTCTTTTGCAACCCGATACCAAGCAAAGAACACAGTTTTTTGGTTACTCGCGTATCTTCGCAAGCCATAACGGAAGCCTCTTTCATAATTTCAAGCGCACGTTGCGAAATATCCTGCAAATTACCGATTGGCGTAGCAATAATATATAATCCGTTTCTCAACATTGTCCTAAACTTTAACTTTACAAAAAAATTATTTTGATTATAAATATATATCATATTTGAATATTTCGGAGAAAATTGCAAGTGCTAAAAAAATTAAATGTTCTTTTATTCAGTTTACTGATTTGCGGTTGCAGCGTGTGGCAAAACGCAAGCCGACAAACATTTTGGGGAACCGGACAATCTCAAAATACAACCCTCAACATGAATGAAACAACAGATTATTCACATGTTGACCTTGGTAACGCCGAAAGTTTTCGCGTAGCGGTCCTGTTACCTTTAAGCGGTGCCAATGCGGCAACCGGTCAAAACATGAAAAATGCCGTAATGATGGCCATCGGTGATATTAACAATAATAACCTGCTGGTGCAATTTTATGATACCAAAGGCAGTAGCAGTGGTGCGCGCGTAGCATTCGAAAATGCCGTAAATGCCGACAGCCGCCTCATCTTAGGTCCGCTTTTGGCTGAAGAAGTATCTGCCATCAGCGCATCAGCCAAATCAAAAGATATCCCTGTTGTGTCCTTTTCCACTTCACCAACAGTTTTGCAAGACGGTATATATACTTTAGGCTTACTTAATGACCAACAAATAAAGCGTATTGTCAAATACGCCGCTTCTCAGGAAAGACGCCGTTTAGCTGTGGTTCTACCGGATAATCAAAGTGGACTGAATATGTATAAATCAATTATGCGAGCTGCGCAAAATTCCGGCGTTCAAGTGACAAAAATCGGCTTTTACGCACCATCAGCCATGGATTTCTCCGGTCTTGTCACATCTATGATTGCTGACCGAAACGGCCAAGATTTCGGCTTTGATGCTCTATTGGTGCCGGAATCAGGCAATCGGTTGAAATCAATCACTTCTATGTTCAGTTATTACGACGTATCCGCACCACAAGTGCTGTTTATGGGAACTTCCATCTGGGCTAACACAGGATTAAGCAAAGAAACCGAACTATATGGCGCTGTTTATCCTTTAATGTCACTCGACCGACAAGAAATTTTTGAACAAAAATATAGTGAATTATTTTCAGAACGCCCACACGGATTGAGTATTTTGGCTTATGACGGGGTTCAATTAGCCGCCGCCATCATGTATTCTCAAAACAGTGATTTAAGCCAAGAAATTACCCGTCGCGAAGGATTTAACGGTATGAGCGGTGCATTTCGAATTCTTACCAACGGACAAAACGAACATGGACTGGATATTGTCAGAGTTTCTTCGGCCGGCGAACAACTGGTCGATGCCGCGCCTCAACAATTTTCCGATTTTGCACCGGAACAAACGTATTCGGATATTCCAACGTCTTTTACCGCAATGCCTCAAATTTACGGTAAAAATGCCTCGGAAATACAACATCTGTTGAATAGCGTGCAATAATGATGTTTTTTTGCTTGCAAAAATAAAATAAATGGTCAATATAAAATAAGTTTATGAAGGGCTTAGGGTTATGATGTTGCCAACTCGGTCAGGTTCGGAAGGAAGCAGCCGTAACAACGTGATTAAGGTCTAAGTCCCTTCGCCTCAACATGAAGAGATAAAATGGCAGAGATACAAAATAATAACCAATATATAGCGCTTGCACGCAAATATCGTCCGCAAAAATTCGAAGATTTACTCGGACAAGATGCTTTGGTGCAGACTTTAACCAATGCCATTAAAAATAACCGTCTGCATCATGCCTATATATTAACCGGTATTCGCGGTGTGGGAAAAACCACAACGGCACGTTTAATCGCCCGTGCAATTAATTGTATCGGACCGGACGGAAAATCGGGACCGACAATTCATCCGTGCGGAGAATGCGAAAATTGTAAAGCCATTGCGGCCGACAGACATATTGACGTAATTGAACTTGATGCGGCATCTAAAACCGGCGTTGACGATATGCGCGAAATTTTAGACGGGGTTAAATATAAACCGGTCAGTGCGCGCTATAAGGTCTATATTATCGACGAAGTGCACATGCTTTCCAAAAGTGCCTTCAATGCTTTACTGAAAACTCTCGAGGAACCGCCGGCACACGTCAAATTTATTTTTGCCACAACAGAAATTCGTAAAGTTCCGGTCACCATTTTATCGCGTTGCCAGCGCTTTGACTTAGAACGTTTAAGCATTGAAACATTGATGACTCTGTTTTCAAAAGTATTAAAAAGTGAAAATATTAGTGCCGATAACGAAGCTCTGCATTTGGTCGCACGCGCTGCCGACGGCTCGGCCCGCGACGGTCTGTCCATGCTTGATCAGGCTATTGTGTTAGGTAATGGTAAAATTGAAGCCGAAACAGTCAAAAACATGCTTGGTCTGGCCGATCGGCAACAGTCTTTTGCTTTATATGAAAAACTGTTGGAAGGCGACACCGCCGGCATGTTGGAAAAATTGCAAAACCAATATACCAATGGCGCTTCACCAATGATTATTCTTCAAGATTTGATTGATATTACACATTTGTTGGCTAAAGTTAATATTTTACCAAGTTTCTTAGAAGACAGTTCCGTCAGTGAGAATGACCGCGAAATGTGCCGTAAACTTTGTGTTGCACCAATCGGTATCCTTTCCAAAATATGGCAAATGTTGATTAAGGGGCTGGGAGAACTGCAATATGCCAATGTGCAAATTGACGCCTTAGAGATGATATTAATGCGTATTGCTTACTCGGCAAGTCTTCCAACACCGGCAGATGTGTTGAAAGACTTAAAAAAAAAATCCGGACTGAATGAACCTTCTGCTGTTAATTCCCCAATTACAGCGTCGACAACGATTTTGGCTCAGGAAACTCTTGAAGACGACGCCGTTATCCTTGAAAATACTGATGATTTGCTTAAATTAATGACAGCCAAAAAGCAACCGCTTCTGCTGTTTGCCGTTAAGCATGATATGTCTTTCAAAGAATTCCGCAACGGACACATGCATGTCGCTTTGTCAGAGAAGTCCGACAAAGATTTAATTGCTAATCTGCGCAAGTTTCTGGAAGCAGAAACCAAAACCGCGTGGATTATTGATATTGACTATGAACCGCTCGGTCAAACTCTGGCTGACTTAGAAAGTTTAAAAGGCGAAAATAAGAAAAATATCTCTGAATATCCGCTCGTAAAAGCTATACTTAGCGAATTTAATGGTGCTAAACTGGATACAATTATACGAAAGGCGGCAGAAGAACTTGAAGATTCAGACTTTGGAACTTTTGCCGAGCCTGATTTAAATGACGAAACTTATGTTGAAGAGGATGATTAAAAAATGCTAAACATTCAAGGAATTATGAAACAAGCTCAGCAAATGCAACGCAAAATGCAGGAAACACAGGCCAAATTAGGACAAGAAATCCGTGAAGGCAGTAGCGGCGGCGGTGCCGTAAAAGTTGTTTTAAACGGTAAATCTGAAATGCAAAGCATTAATATTGATAAGTCGTTGCTTTCCGCAGACGATTCAACTATGCTGGAAGACTTAATTGTTGTTGCTTATAATGATGCACACAAAAAAGTAGATACCATGATGGAAGAAGGTATGAAAGAGGCTACCGGCGGCATTGGTTTGGGCGGATTAAAGTTACCGTTTTAGGTGATTAAATTGCAAAGCAAAGAAATCGATAAACTCACGAAAATTATTTCGAAGTTACCGGCATTGGGCGCGCGCTCGGCACGGCGTATTGTCTTGCATTTACTCAAGAAAAAAGATTCCGAAATGTTGTCACTGATTACGGCACTGCAGGAGGTGGCTGAACACATTCAAAAGTGTAAAATTTGCGGCAACTTTGATACGGATGAAATTTGTTCGATTTGTAGCGATACTTCACGAGATTTAGATTGCATCTGCGTTGTGCAAGATGTCTCCGACTTGTGGGCCATGGAACGGGTTGGTTTATACCGCGGACAATATCACGTTTTAGGAGGTATCCTTTCAGCCTTAGACGGTGTCACTCCTGAAGATTTGAACATAGAAGGTTTATTTGAACGCATCCAAAATAAAATAATTAAAGAGGTTATTCTTGCCTTACCGGCCACGATTGATGGGCAAATTACGGCTCATTATTTGCTGTCGCGCCTAAAAGAAATGCCTGTAAAAGTAACCACTTTGGCACAAGGTATCCCTCTGGGCGCCGAACTTGATTATATGGATGACGGAACCATCCAAATGGCCTTATCTGCACGCAAAGAACTGTAAAAGAAATTTATAAAATCAATAATTCTTGAATTTGTCGTAAATATTCCGATTGACCGATGTACGCTTCATCAAACACCAAATCGGCCGGCAATCTGTTTTTAAGCCATGTACGTTGGCGTTTGGCATATTGCCTTGTATGTAATTTAGCTAAATCTACTGCCGCCGCCAACGTCATTTGTCCGCGGATAAATTGCGATAACTCCGGCACCCCAAGCGCCTTCATTGCCGGTAAAGTATTATTAATACCCCGACTAAGCAAAGATTCAATTTCACCAATGGCGCCATTATCAACCATTTCATCAAGACGTAACCGACAACGTTGTTCAATATCGCTGATTTCCGGTACAATCTTCACCACCTTAAACCGCGCTTCCGGCAATTTTTGCACTAACGGCACTTTATACCAATCTGAAAGTTTTATACCCGTATACCGCCAAATTTCGAGTGCCCGCGTAATCCGTGTTCTATCGTTTTCATGCAACTTAGCGGCCATTTCAGCATCAATCTGTTTCAACTCCAGATAAAGTGCAAATAACCCCTTATCTTCCAATTCCATTTGCACATTTTGCCTTATTTCAACGGGAACTTCCGGAATTGGTGTAACACCGTTAATCAACGCATCAATATACATACCCGTGCCGCCAACCACAATCGGCAACACCCCATCAGCCCAACAACGACGAACTTCAGCCACACATAAATCCAACCATTCCACCACATTACCACGCTTACTGCAATCATACAGCTCATACAAGTAATGCGGCACTTTAGCCTTATCTTCAACACTTGGTGTTGCGGCAATCACCGGAATATCTTTATAAATCTGCATGGCATCACAATTAATTATTGCACCGCCTAACACCAACGCTGTCTCCAACGCTAATGCCGACTTACCCGACGCTGTCGGTCCGGCAATAATTAACACTTGATTTGACTCATGATTACTCATCAAGCGGACATCCTTCAATCAGGGTGTTAAATTCCGCTTTCTTACGCTCATACATTTCTGCATTTTCACCGCTCAGCCCCTGAAATTTGCGTGCAATAACATATTGCGGTAAAAGCGCTTTAACCTCATCAATCGGTCGCTTCCAGCTTTGCGGTTTAATTCGAATCTTTTTCCCCTGCCCGGCCGAAACACGCGGCGTTACCTCTCCGCTTGACGCATCTTCAAATTCGTTTAATACCAAACGCAGATTTTCCATAGAATGTGGCACCAAAAACTCAATAGGCTCACCGCCGTCAATATAATTACGCACCTCAAAAACAGCATCATCTCCTTGCCATTCCACAATAGAACCGGCAAAAAGCCATTCACCCATGGTACGTGTATATTCATAATTTTGACTGATATTCGTCAATTTACCGTCATGAAATCCCAAACAATAACCGCGATTCTGCAGCGCATATAAATCATCAATATACTTGCGATAATCCCAACTTTCCGGTTCTTTATACCAATCATCAATGGCTTGCCGATATGCACGCGCCACCGTTCCGGCATAATATTCTGTTTTGTTACGCCCTTCTACTTTGAGAGAATCCATACCGATTTTCAAAATATCATCAAGGCGCGGCATTAAACACATATCCTTTGAGTTCAATAAATAACCGCCGTGTTCATCTTCCACCACCTCGTAATATTCATTTGGTCGAAATTCTTCTTCAAGCAAAAACTCAAACGCTTTAGCGTTATCCTCATTAATTTCTACCTCTTTAATTGTACCGTCTTTAAGCCGTAAATGCATCTTATAATGCCAGCGGCAACAATGTGCACACTTTCCCTTATTAGCGCTGCGATCAGCCATAAAGTTGGAAATCAAACAACGACCGGAATATGACATACACATAGCACCGTGAATAAAGCACTCAAGCATCATATCCGGGCATTTTTCACGAATTTCCTTCATCTCGGCAAAGGTCACTTCTCGTCCCAAAACACACAACGATGCTCCCATAGATTGCCAAAACTTCACCGTTTGCCATGAACAAATATTGGCTTGAGTTGAAACAAAACGTCTTAACTCCGGCGCATTTTCCTGCAAGTAATAAAACACCCCCGGATCCGCCACCAAAACGCCGTCGGGTTGCAGTTTTCTAAGCGTATCCACAAACTGCGGCAACTTTTCCGCTTCTTCATTATGAATATATAGGTTTAGGGTTAAATAAATCTTTTTGCCATGCGCATGCACAAAATCAATACCTTCCTGCAAATCCTCCAGTGTAAACTTGGATTGTGTGCGCAAACTCATATCCGGTGTGCCGGCATAAACCGCATCGGCGCCGTATAATATTGCTGTTTTCAATTTAACCAGTGATCCTGCCGGCAGTAATAATTCCGCTTTTTTCATCATTTTTTCACCTCAATCTTTGTAGTTAACGCTTCTAATTTCCCGAACGGTGTATCTTCTATCAATGCCCGTGCCAAAAAATAAGCATGTGTTTGTTCATCTTGCAATAACCAGAAATAAATCGGCTCATCTTTATTCATCATAAATCCGGCTTCGGCATCTTCCAAAACTTCTAAGGCATATTTACATTTTAATGCACGGCCTGAAAAATACGGTGTTTTTAAATTTTCATAACCAACCGTTTTTACCTTTGAAAGTGAATACTTCTTGCCGTTAAATGAATATTGCTCAAAATCGCAATTACCGGTTTTGTTAATATAACGGGCCATTTCCGCCATTGTCGTCAATAAGTCATTGGAACAGGCATATTTTTCATCCGGCACAATATCATCTTTTCGTTTATATCCGTTCTTAATGCTCACTCTGTATAACGGTATACCGTTTTCATAAATAACATCTTTGCTGCGTTCATTAAAACGTGTTTTTGTCTGGCGTGCATATTTTTGCGGCAAAAACTTATCTTTCGCTATTATGCCGTATGCATGATATTGCGCTTTAAGCGGATATAATGTATCAAACACACCGGTTGTAGTTAACGTTGTTTGCACATCATAACTGTTGTTCTGCCGAAAATTATACGAAAGAGTTTCTTCACAAGCATCAAAAACGCCGATGGAAGTTTTAACATAGTGCTTAACTTCCACGGCTTGCACCGGCATGGCAACAAAAGATAAAAATAACAGTAAAAGTCCGCGTTTCATTAGCCAATCCTTAAACAATTTTCCCTTACAATAACAGAAAAATTCAGAATATAAAGGAAAAAATGAATGTCTAAAAAAGTTTTACTGCTTTACGGCGGTTTTTCAGCTGAAAGAGAAGTCAGCATCAGTTCTAAAAATGATATTGCAACGGCACTTAAAAGCAAAGGACATATTGTCATTGAACATGACCTAACAAATGTTTGGGCGTTTTTGGATTTTGTGCGCGCCCAAAAGCCGGATGTAGTATATAACGGATTATATGGTAACTGGGGCGAAGACGGTGAAATTCAAGGCCTTTTAGATATGCTTCAAATTCCTTATACTCATTCCGGCATAAAAGCCTCGGTATTAGGCATGGATAAATCCTTAACCAAACAAATTGCCGTCCGAAACGGCGTTAAAGTGGCGCAAGGACAAACCATGAACGCAGCTGAATATACCCAATGGTTGCATAGTAATGCTGCCTTTTTTCCGCATGTTGTGAAACCAATCAGTGACGGATCGAGTGTTGGCGTGTTTATTGTTAAAAGCGCCACAGAACAACAAGCGCACTATGACAATCCACAAACGCCGCTGTTGGTAGAAGAATATATCGCCGGCCACGAATTGACCACCGCATGCTTCAGCGGCAAAGCCTATGCCGTAACAGAATTAAAAGCACAAAACGAGTTTTACAATTACGAAGCCAAATACACCGCCGGTAAAACATTACATGTTCTGCCTGCCGATATACCGTCGGAAGTCACTCAAACGTGTCTTAAATATGCAGAGATTATGCACAAAGCGCTAGGTTGCAACACTTTATCTCGCTGTGATTTTCGCTATAATCCGCAAGACGGCGTTGTTTTACTGGAAGTTAACACCAACCCCGGCATGACGGCTCTGTCATTGGTGCCGGAACAAGCCAAATATATCGGTATTTCCTACGCCGATTTATGTGACAAGCTGGTGCAAAACGCCACCTGCCGACAAAGATAAAAGCGCGTTTTGGATATCCTACCTTTTTTCCAACACCACACAACGATCTATCCCGGCTAAATCGGCACGAATTTCAACCAATTTCAAACCGTAACCGCTGGAAATAGCTACAATCTCATCAGCTTGCCCGATTCCGGCTTCAATAAAAATTCGCCCACCTTCCGTCAATAAATCCGGTGCCACTTCGGCAATTCGCCGATAACTGTCAAAACCATCCGCGCCACCATCAAGCGCCGTCAAAGGATCATAGTTTTTCACTTCCGGCGCCAAACCTTCTATATCGTCGCTCGGAATATACGGCGGATTTGTCACAATCACATCAAATTTCCATTCACCACCGATTCGCGCCACGAAATCAGAACCAAACCAATCCGCTTGCACAAATTCCAGTCGGCTGTTCACACCTAATTGAACCGCATTCTGTTGCGCCACCTCTAAAGCTGCCGCTGAAAAATCAACCGCCACACCTTGCGCCATCTGATACTCTGACAACAACGACTCAATAAGACAACCGCTTCCCGTTCCCAAATCCAAAATCCGCAGTGCCGCACCTAAATCAGTATAACGTTTCAACACACTTTCCACCAACGTTTCACTATCCGGCCGAGGTGATAAAACATCACTGTTTACCGCAAAATCAGCCTTAAAAAACGCCCGATATCCTAAGATTTTATCCAACGGTTCATGTGCTAAACGCCGTGCCAACAAAGTCAACGCCGCACATTTTTCATTTTCTGTAACATCAATATCACTGAAAATTTCTGCCGGTGCGCAATGTTTCACGTGCGCCAAAATCAAACGTGCCTCCAACCGTGGTTGTTCCACTCCTGCCGCACTCAATTTTTGCAAAATTTCCGTAAAAAAATTACTCATCAGGCCGCCGCCAAAGCACTTTTCACTTCTGCCGAAAGTTTTTCAAACGCACGCTTTTCAATTTGCCGCACCCGTTCACGACTAATATTAAACTTAAGCCCTATTTCATCTAATGTCTGCGGCTGTTCGGTTAACATCCGATTTTTCACAATATATTGTTCGCGATCATTCAATTTTTCCATAGCATTCAACAACAATTTACGTTTATATTCCACCTCTTGTTTATACGCCAAATGCCCTTCTAAATTTTGCGACTTATCGGCCAATAAATCAATCGCTTCCACAGCGTCATCATCATGACCGACCATTGCATTAAGAGAACTGTCACCGCCAATACGCCGATTCATTTCCACCACTTCACGCTCATCAACCACTAATTCTTGAGCAATTTGTTTCACCACCTGCGGCTCCAACTCTTTATTATCATATAGACCCAAACGGGCTTTTATCCGCCCTAAATTATAAAACAGCTTTTTCTGTGCCGCCACCGTGCCGATTTTAACCAGAGACCATGACCGTAGCACAAAATCATTCAGCGCCGCTTTAATCCACAGCATAGCATACGTAGAAAGTCGCACATTTTTACGCTCATCAAACTTCTTAACAGCCTGCATTAAGCCTAAATTGGCTTCCGAAATCAAATCCGCCGTTGGCAAGCCGTAACGTCGATAAGTCAGCGCAATCTTCACCGCTAAGCGCAAATGTGACGTAATCAGCTTTTGCGCCGCCTGTAAATCGCCTTTTTCCTTAAATTCTCTAACCAACTGCATTTCTTCCGTTTCGCTCAAAACCGGAAATTGCTTAATTTTTTCCAAATAAGCATGCAAGCCGTCATCAGCAATGACCGCCGGCAAATTATTTTTATTTTCATAAACGACTAAATCGGTTTTGCTTGCCACGTTTTACTCCTGCCAATTAAAAATAAAGGTAGCTTCATCAATTTTTTCGGTTACCGGCATCAAGTTTGTGACCACAACCTTATAATAACCGGCATAAACATACAAAATGGCATAAATATTTTTAAATTTACCCGATTGACTTTGCGTACTGCGGCAAATTTTATTGATGTCTATATGCTTATTAATCTTCATATATGCAAGCGCCGCCATGGTTTCAAAGTCTGTCTTGCCGTCAATCTGTTCCTCTGTTATCTCTTCAAAATCAGCCATATTACGCACTAACAAAAGCCTTTTTCTTTTTTCAATAACCGAACTGGTTTCTCTCTTATTAATATTTTTGTAAATGAAATGCTCAATTTGCGCCTTAAGTCGCGAGTCATTGCAATTCAATGCCACCGGCGGCTGGTTATTTATAACGGATAAATCCGTACTGTCTTCCTGCATTGTTTCGTCGGAAGATAGCGACTTTTCGAGCGGCACAATATGCGTACCGGTATAAAAATCATCTTCTTCAGCCGACATTTCTTTAATTTCTATAGCTTCAAGCGAATCATCCACAAAACCGTTCATCATCTCCGCTTTTTCCGCAGCACAAACGGTAAAAGATGAAAGAAAAGCACTTAAAAACAATGTCGCAAACTGAAAATATTTCATTTTATTTCCTTAAAAATTAATAGATTTCGGTGTCCGCGGGAAAGGAATTGTATCACGAATATTGGCAATTCCCGTTACCAACATCATCATACGTTCAAATCCTAAACCGAACCCCGCATGCGGCACCGTACCATATTTACGTGAATCCAAATACCAACCGTAATCGGCTTCATTCATCCCTAATTCGTTAATGCGTTTTAACAAAACATCATACCGATCTTCACGTTGCGAACCGCCAATTAATTCGCCGATTCTCGGCACCAAAACATCCATTGCCGCCACGGTCTTACCGTCATCATTCAAACGCATATAAAAGGCTTTGATTTCTTTCGGATAATCCCGCACAATAACCGGGCGCTTAAAATATTCTTCGGCCAAAAAACGCTCATGTTCGGTTTGCATATCAATACCATATTCCGGCGCATATTCAAACTTTTTACCAGATTTCTGCATAATTTCAATGGCTTCCGTATAAGTAATGCGTGCAAAACCGTTATCCACAATATTGGTTAAGGTTTGCTTCAACGTCGGATCAATGAAACGTTCGAACAAATCCAAATCCTCGGTGCAATTTTCCATAATATCTTTAACCAGATAACGCACCATGTCTTCCGCCAAATCCATATCATCATGAATATCGGCAAAAGCCATTTCCGGCTCAATCATCCAAAATTCGGCGGCATGACGTTGTGTGTTTGAATTTTCAGCCCTAAAAGTTGGTCCAAACGTATAAATATTACCCAAAGCACAAGCATACATTTCGCCATTCAGTTGTCCGGAAACCGTTAAATGAGCTTGCGTAGCAAAAAAGTCCTTGGAATAATCTATCTCACCGGACGGCAATTTCGGCGGGTTTTTCAAATCCAACGTGGTCACTTGGAACATTTCGCCGGCACCCTCACAATCGGCCGCCGTCAATATTGGTGTGTGCACATAAACAAAACCGCGACTTTGAAAGAAATTGTGAATAGCGTATGAAAGCCGTGACCGCACACGAAAAGCCGCACCATATTTATTGGTACGCGG
>JAZNQW010000043.1:0-4865 GCA_045590435.1 Alphaproteobacteria bacterium
CACAGAACGACATGGCTACGATCCGACTTTGGTGTTGTGTTTGGTCCGATTGTAAGAGATCATTCTTTCGATTTGACCAAGAAGTTCAGAAAACTCGGTCTGAAAACCGCTCTTTCGGCAAAAGCGAAAGAAGGTAACCTGATCGTTATTGACGAAGCAAAGTTGTCTGCTCCGAAGACAAAAGATTTACAAGCTAAATTGGCTGCCTGCGGTTGGACAAACTGCCTCATTATTGACGGCAAGGAAGTAGATGTTAATTTTGCGCTGGCAAGCCGCAACATTATTGGTGTAGATGTGTTGCCGACGATTGGTGCCAACGTTTATGACATCTTAAGAAAGGACAAATTGGTATTAACAAAAGACGCAGTAAGTTGCTTAGAGGAGAGATTAAATGGCTAAGAACAAATCAAACAATATTACCGCGAAAATGTATGATACATTGGTTCGTCCGGTAATTACCGAAAAATCTATGGTTTCATCGGAAGCAGGAAAAGTGGTATTTATTGTACCTTTATCTGCTACGAAAGACAGCGTTAAAGCTGCTGTTGAAGCGATTTTTAACGTTAAAGTAAATAAGGTAAATACGATTAAACAATTTGGCAAGATTAAAAGCTTCAGAGGTCATATCGGACATCGTCCGGACTATAAGAAGGCAATTATTACTCTTGCTGAGGGTCAAAACATTGATGTTACAACAGGAATTTAATCATGGCTTTGAATACATATAAGCCCACATCGGCAGGCAGACGCCAACTTATTCTCGTTGACAAGAGCGAGTTATACAAGGGCAAACCTGAAAAAAGCTTAACCGTTGGTATAAGCAAAACCGGTGGGCGTGATAATTTCGGACACGTTACAAGTCGTCGTGTTGGTGGCGGTCATAAGCGCAGCTATCGTATGATTGACTTTAAGCGTAAAAAATTTGATATAGAGGCAACGGTTGAGCGCATTGAATATGATCCGAACCGCACGGCATTTATTGCTTTAATCAGCTACAATGACGGCGAAAAGGCTTATATTTTGGCACCGCAAAGACTGAAAGCCGGCGATAAAGTTATTTCTGCTGCCAAAGCGGATATTAAGCCGGGTAATGCAATGCCTTTAAAGAATATGCCGGTTGGTACGATTGTACACAACGTTGAACTACGCGCAGGCAAAGGCGGCCAATTGGTTCGTTCTGCCGGTTGCTATGCTCAAGTTGTTGGTAAAGATGCCGGTTATGTTCAATTGAAATTGAACTCGGGCGAATTAAGAATCGTTCGTGAGGAATGTTTAGCAACTGTTGGTGCAGTTTCTAATCCGGATAACCAGAACGTATCGTTAGGTAAAGCCGGTCGTAACCGTTGGCTGGGTAACCGTCCGGTTTCGCGCGGTGTGGCGATGAACCCGGTTGATCACCCGCTTGGCGGTGGTGAAGGCAGAACTTCAGGCGGACGCCATCCGGTAACGCCGTGGGGTAAGCCGACGAAGGGTGCTAAGACACGTTCTAACAAGAAGACGGATCGCTTTATTATGAGATCACGTCATGACAACAAGAATTAATAAGGAGAAATGCTAATGACACGTTCTGTATGGAAAGGACCTTTTGTTGATGGCTATCTCTTAAAGAAAGCTGAAGCGGCAAGAAATTCGAGCCGTAATGAAGTGATTAAAATTTGGTCACGTCGTTCAACGATGATTCCTGAATTTGTGGGGTTAACGTTCGGCGTTCATAATGGCCATAAATTTATTCCGGTGTTGGTAACTGAGGACATGGTTGGTCATAAGTTTGGTGAATTTGCACCGACGAGAACCTTCTATGGTCACACCAAGACAGCAGATAAAGCGAAGAGAGGTTAATTATGGTTCAGAATAATGTAAAACAAGCAAAAGCAGTGTGCAAATCCATTCGCACAAGCTCGCGCAAATTGAACTTGGTTGCCCAAACTATTCGCGGTTTGAATGTTGAGAAGGCAGTTGCCGAATTGAGCTTTTCTAAAAAGAGAATCGCAAAAGTAGTATTAGATTTGCTGCAATCAGCCATTTCTAATGCTGAGAACAACCATAATTTGAACATCGACAAGCTCGTTGTAAGCGAAGCCTATGTCGGTAAAGGAATTGTAATGAAACGTATGAATGCACGTGGTCGCGGCAGAAGCGCTCGAATTTTGAAGCCGTTTTCGCAGATGACTATCGTTGTTTCGGAGCGTGGGGAGTAAATAAATGGGACAGAAAGTTAATCCTACAAGTCTTCGTTTAGGTGTAAATCGCACTTGGGACTCTCGTTGGTATGCTGATGAAAAGTTTACTGACTATCTCCACGAAGACCTTAACATTAGAAAGTTTTTGAACGAAAAATTGGCTCAAGCGGGTATTAGTCACATTGTGATTGAACGTCCGGCCAAAAAAGCCAGAGTAACAATTCATTCGGCCAGACCGGGTGTTGTTATTGGCAAGAAGGGTCAGGATATTGAGAATTTGCGTAAGGAAATTCAAAAATTGACTGAATCTGAAGTGCAATTAAACATTGTTGAAGTCAGAAAGCCTGAGTTGGATGCCAAATTGGTTGCCGACGCTGTGGCACAACAATTGGAAAGACGTGTTGCTTTCCGTCGTGCCATGAAGCGCGTGATGCAATCGGCATTACGTTTGGGTGCAGAAGGAATCAAAGTAAGCTGTAGTGGTCGTTTAGGCGGTGCTGAAATTGCCAGAACGGAATATTATCGTGAAGGAAGAGTTCCTTTGCACACACTGCGTGCGGACATTGATTACGCAACCTCAACGGCTCATACCACTTATGGTGCTTGCGGTGTAAAGGTTTGGATCTATAAAGGTGAAATTATGGGTCACGATCCGATGGCGCAAGACAAGAAGTTGGCTGAACAAAAGTAAGATGTGAGGTTAAGAGATGTTAAGTCCAAAACGTTTAAAGTTCCACAAGCAGCACAAAGGCCGCATTCACGGCATGGCTAAAGGTGGATCAGAATTAAATTTCGGTTCATTCGGCTTAAAGGCTTTAACACCGGAGCGTGTGACGGCTCGTCAGATTGAGGCGGCTCGTCGTGCGATTACGCGTGAGATGAAAAGACTTGGTCAATTATGGATCAGAATTTTCCCAGATGTTCCGGTATCGGATAAACCGGCCGAAGTTCGTATGGGTAAAGGTAAAGGCGCTATTGAATTTTGGGTAGCCAGAGTTAAACCGGGTCGCATTATGTTTGAGATTGGCGGTGTTTCGGAAGAAGTAGCACGCAAAGCATTTGCTTTAGGTGCAGCGAAACTGCCGGTTAAGAGCAAATTTGTGAAACGCTTAAACTCTGATACGAAAAAAGGAGAAGCATAATGGTAAAAACTAAAGATTTACGCGCTATGACGATTGATGAATTGGAAAGCAAATTGTTGGAATGCAAGAAAGAGCAAGCCAATTTGCGCATTCAACAATCGACGGGTCAGTTGCAAAACACCTCTAATTTGAGAAAAGCACGCCGTGAAGTAGCTAAAATCAACACGCTCTTAACAGAGCGCAAGAAGAATAGTTAGGAGAAAGAACATGCCTAAAAGAATTCTTCAAGGTGTCGTTGTTAGTGATAAACAGGATAAAACCGTGGTGGTCAGTGTTGAACGCCAAGTTATGCATCCGGTTTACAAGAAGATCGTGAAAAAGAGTAAGAAATTTGCTGCTCACGACGAGAACAACCAGTTCAAGGTAGGAGACAGAGTGTCTATTGAAGAATGTCGCCCTATTTCCAAGAACAAATCTTGGACTGTAATTTCTGATAACGCCTAGGATATGAAGGAATAAAAAAATGATACAAATGCAAACCAACCTAGATGTAGCTGATAATTCAGGCGCACGTCAGGTGCAGTGCATCAAGGTTCTTGGTGGTTCCAAGAGAAAGACGGCCTCGGTGGGTGATGTGATTGTGGTTGCAATCCAAGAAGCTTTGCCGAAGGGGCACGTTAAGAAAGGCGACGTTTACAAAGCTGTTATTGTTAGAACAGCCAGCGATATTCGTCGCAAGGACGGAAGTGTAATCCGTTTTGACAGCAACGCAGCCGTTTTAATTAACAAAGACGGCGAGCCGATTGGCACGCGTATTTTTGGCCCTGTGACCAGAGAGTTGCGCGCTAAGAAGTTTATGAAAATCATTTCATTAGCACCGGAGGTATTATAGTATGCCTAAAATGAAAATTAAAAAGAACGACACGGTTATCGTTATCTCGGGAGATGATAAAGGTAAGACCGGCGTAGTTAAGCAAGCCATGCCGAAAGAAGGCAAAGTGATTGTTGAAGGTATTAATATGGTTAAGCGCCATACGAAACCGACGCAAAACAATGCCGGCGGAATTATAACCAAAGAAGCACCGATACATGTATCTAATGTTGCTTTGGCTAAAGACGGTAAGGCGACCAAAGTCAGCTACAAAACAGTAGATGGCAAGAAGGTTCGCGTGGCTCGTAAATCCGGTGAAGTAATCGATTAATGGGAGAAAATTTTATGACTAATTTTGAAAAATTATATAACGACGTCATAAAGAAATCTCTTGTGGAAAAATTCGGTTACAAGAACCCACATGAGATTCCGAAGCTGACAAAGATTGTTTTGAATATGGGTATTGGCGCTGCCGTTACCGATAAGAAAAAAGTGACTTCCGCCATGGAAGAGTTGGCTTTGATTGCCGGTCAACAACCGGTTATGACAAAAGCACGCAAATCGATTGCAACCTTCAAATTGCGTGAAGGTATGCCGATTGGTTGCAAAGTGACCTTACGTTCAGACAGAATGTATGAGTTCTTAGAAAGACTGGTGAATATGGCTTTGCCGCGTATTAGAGACTTTCATGGTATTACCGGAAAGAACTTTGATGGCAAAGGCAACTTCGCT
>JAZNQW010000044.1:0-5511 GCA_045590435.1 Alphaproteobacteria bacterium
GTTTGTCAGACTGCGATAGCTGTCGCAACAAACCCTAGTGACTGAGCTGTAAATTTTTGCAAAAAATTTGGGCTCTCTGTTGGCACCAATATAAAGCACCCTTTACGGGTGCTTTTTTTGTGTGCAAACGAGAACTCGAACGACCGAAGGGCCAGAGGAAATAAAACAACCTCTAAATGTTGTTTTATGACGACGGGCGAAAGACACTCGGTTTGTCAGACTGCGATAGCTGTCGCAACAAACCCTAGTGACTGAGCTGTAAATTTTTGCAAAAAATTTGGGCTCTCTGTTGGCACCAATATAAAGCACCCTTCACGGGTGCTTTTTTTGTGTGCAAACGAGAACTCAAACGACTGATTCTGTTTTCTCCTTTAAATGTTAAATCGCATTTTTGATAATACCACCGCCCAAAACTGTGGCATTTTGATATAAAACCACAGATTGACCTGGTGCAATGGCCTTTTGTTTAGTATAAAACATTATTTGCATTAAGCCATCTGATTGCGGCACTACTTTTACCGCTGTCGGCTGTTGCGATGAACGAATTTTAGCCTCACATTCCAATGTTTTATCCAGTCCTTCCACGGCTGACCAACACCAATTTTCCGCCACCAAACCTGACCGCTCGCATTCTTCCTCAAAACCGACGACTACCTCATTATTGTCTTTATTAATGGCTAACACATACAAGGGTCTTTCTGCCGCAATTCCCATTCCCCGGCGCTGACCTATGGTGTAGTTCCAATATCCCTGATGTTGTCCGAGTACTTTTCCGGTTTGCGTCACAAAATTACCGATTTGCGGCTCATTTTGCAAAATATCGTTAATATCACCGGAGTAAAAATCCTGACTATCCGGTTTATCTGATACAGCTAAACCGTACTCTTCCGCCATTTTACGCACTTGTTTTTTAGTATATTGCCCTAACGGCATAATGATTCTGGAAAGTTGTTCCTGCGACAAACGATATAGGAAATAAGATTGGTCTTTAGTACGATCAACACCGCGTCTGATTTCATAACGGTCGGTTTGAGCGTTGAACATGATTTGCGCATAGTGTCCCGTGGCAAACTTATCAAAAACAATGCCTTGTGCTGCAGCTTCAGATGGTAACGCCTCAAATTTAATATATGAATTGCACATCACACACGGGTTCGGAGTTCTGCCTGCCTTGTATTCCTGCTTAAAATTTTCTAACACCATCTGTTTATAACGTGCCGAACAATCCAACACATAATACGGAATATCCAGTTTTTGACACAAAACTTTCGCCGTTTCAATATCTTGCTCTTCATGTGGCGAAAAACACGAATCTGCACCCAAATCACCGCGAAATGCCGTACCTTTCTCCCAAATAGACATGGTTGAACCTATTACTTCATGCCCCTGCTCTTTCAACATTGCAGCTACCACTGAAGAATCCACGCCACCGCTCATACCGACCAATATTTTCATTATTTTTATCTCTCTTATATAAAAGAAAGAACCCCGAATCCTAAACCATTTCGAAGTTCTTCCCTACTTTTTTCATTCTCTGTCAGAACGGAATATCATCATCTAAATCAGCAACCGGCGCTGTCGCTGAGCTATTATCCCATCCGCCGGTCGGTGCAGCAAATACATCTCCGCCATCAGCCATCGGCATGCCGGCCATATCACCGTTGCGACTATCCAGCAATACCAATACGCCATTAAAATTCTGCAACACAACTTCCGTCGTATAACGATCATTTCCGTTATTATCCTTCCATTGACGTGTTTGCAATGAACCTTCCAGATAAACTTTAGAGCCTTTGCGTAAATATTTTTCTGCCGTATCAGCCAACTGAGGATTAAAAATCACCACTCTATGCCATTCCGTGCGTTCTTTTCTTTCACCGGAGGCCTTGTCTTTCCACACATCCGAAGTAGCTACTCGCAAATTCACAATTTTTGAACCACTCGGCAAAACACTAACGGTTGGATCTCCGCCCAAATTACCCAATAAAGTTACCTTATTTATACTACCTGCCATTACTTTTTCCTTTACCTTTCAATTTTAATATAAAATCCGTTTCCTATTATACAGCCTCTAAGCAGCGGCTTTTTCGTCTGCCGGATATAATTCTTCCATTACTTCCTTCTTAAGCGTTACATTATCAGACTTTCCGGTTGCGAATACCGGCAATTTATCATGATACAAAATTACACGCGGTAAATATAATTCCGACATACCGTTTGCCTTCACATAAGCATGCAATAAGGCTGATGTAACTTCTTTATTATTCGTTACCAGCACAATCTGTTCGCCTTTGCTCTCATGCGGCACGGCAACCACGCCGTAATTGTATTCGCCCATCATCTCTTTAGTAGCATCAATCACCATATCTTGCACAGCATTAAGTGAAACCATTTCACCGCCAATTTTTGCAAATCGCTTAATGCGGTCTTTAATTGTGAAAAAGCCGATTTCATCAATATCAACAACATCACCGGTATGATACCAACCATCTGTCGGTGGGACTAAAACACCCGGATTATCAGGCATATAATATCCCAACATTACATTCGGTCCCTTCACGCAAAGTTCGCCACCTGTTTCAATACCATCAACCGGCTCTATTTTATATTGCATACCCGGTAACAATTTACCGATAGAACCGAACTTATTAAAAATACCATTGTTGGCTGTCATCACCGGCGCACATTCGGTTGAACCATAGGCTTCCATCATCCGCACACCGGAATGTTCCATCCACATACTGCGCGTATCAGCTTTTGCCGCTTCACCGCCTGAATACATCAAGCGAATATTATGGAAGTCATACGGGTGTGCAATTTTGGCATAACCGCGTAAAAATGTGTCTGTTCCAATCATTAATGTTGCACCTAATTCATATACCAACTCGGCCACAATACGATAATGCAGCGGCGATGGATATAAAAACAGCTTAGAACCTTGAAACAGCGGGAACAACATACCCACCATTAAACCAAAGCTGTGGAACATAGGCAACGCGTTAAACAATAAATCTTTATGTGTAACGGTTTGAATTGCCGCCAACTGGTTCACATTCGCTATTAAATTAGCATGGCTTAAAAGCACTGCTTTCGGTGCACCTTCGGAACCCGAAGTAAACACTATCACCGCTTTTTTATTGCCGCCGATTTTGTGCGGCACATGTTTGACTTTATAATTTATAAAGGCATTCAGTTTCACCCACAGCGGCATTTTCTTGGCCAGTTCTTCCAAATAAACAACCTTAACGCCTGCTTTTTCAATGTCTTCAATAGCAGACTCCAACTTTCCTTTAATAATAAAAGTTTTGGAAGTAATTACCATTTTGACCATGGCTGTCTTACACATAGACACCATATTTTTGGAACCGACCGAAAAATTAATCATCACCGGCGTACGTTCATAAGCCGATAAGCCGAAAAATGTGCATACAGTTGCAATAGCATTCGGTAATAAAACGCCCACATTTTCATCACGCGCTGTCATTTTCTTGAACATTTTACCTAAAGCAAAAGACGCCACAATTATGTCCTTAAATGATTTTGGCTTGCGGTTAATATCTTCAATAATGCGCGGACGCTTAGAAAACCAACCATTTCTGGAATAAACTTTTGCCGTTTTCATTAATTGGGCAAACACTGATATATCTTTATTATAATTGATTTCAAAGCCCATCTCGCGCAAAATCATATACACTTCATTACTAATGTGGTCACGTTGACGACGCAGTTCATCTTTAAGTTTGAAACTACGCGGTTCCCCCACATAAATGCGCATTTTCGGCAACGGACGATGCGGCAAATGCCCTTTCGTTTTTGAAAAATAGCCATATTGCGGACCGTCAATCCAAATCGGAATCAACGGGGCTCCGGATTTATCGGCCACCAATCCCGGTGCTTCATAAATTTTCATCAAGCCGCCGTTTTCGGTAATACGTCCTTCGGCAAAAATAACCACTTGCCGTCCCTCATCTACCTTAGCTATCAGTTTTTTAATATCACTCGGTTCAATCGGATTAAATTGAATCACGTCAGCCCGTTGCATCAGAAAACTAATCCAATGCCGACGATATAAGTGTCCGTTTAACGCAAAAACCGGATTACCCGGCAAAAAAGCAAATAACAAAATCGGGTCTAAGTATGATACGTGATTTGCCACATAAACACCCTTAGCCGGCAGCTTGCTCAAATCAAATTCAAACACACATTTGGTTTTCATCAATTTGAATACAACTCTTAAACAAAACTTTACAAACTCTCTCACAAGCGTTTCCTTTCCGTTGTTGATATAAGATAATATTTACCGCAAACCAAAGGCGTTGTAAAGCATTATACCAATTTAATTAACAGGGCAAAAAGAACATATTTTCAAATACTTATTTTTATATATTCCAATTTATCCCCATATATTTGAAGTTATTACGGCAAAATCTTGCCAAAATAAATATAATAGATTATACCGCTGATGAACGGTTGTTTTTATAACTTCTGTTTTTAGGTTTAACAACAATAGGATATACGATGAAAAAGGTTCTAACTTTAACCGCGCTCGGGACTATGTTGCTGTCTTCAACGGCAATGGCGGCCGGTTTCCACTTAAGAGAACAATCTTCTGCCGCGCAAGGCAATGCTTTTGCCGGCGTTTCGGCAGCTGCTGAAAACAACTCTTACTCTTACTATAATGTGGCAGGATTAACGCGCATTAAAGGCACACAATTTTCCGGCGGCGGCACTTATATTGCACCGAAAGCAACGGCTAAAAACGTGCGTGATGCAAACGGTAACCGTGATGCTGACGTTCAAAACGTGGTGCATGCTGCCGTTTCACCGTATTTTACTATTTCGCACCAAGTGAATGACAAGTTAACTCTGGCTTTTGCCGGCAACAGCCAATATGGTATGATTACCAAATACGACCATGAGTGGGTCGGTTCCGATCATGGTGTTACTTCCGATCTTAAGTCTGCTGTGTTTACACCGATGGCGGCCTACAAACTGACCGATAAATTATCAATAGGTGCCGGTTTGCAAGTGCAATATGTTTGGGCGCATTTAACCAGCACCATTTACAATCAGGCAATGGATCGTGATTTCGGAGTTACCACTGATGGTAATGCTTTGGATATCGGCTATCAATTAGGTGCAATGTATGAATTCACACCGGCAACTCGCGCCGGTGTTGGTTACCGCAGTGAAATCAAACATAATATCAAAGGGGATATGAAATCCGATTTATCTACGCCGCTGCTGAATCAAGACATTAAAGTCGATTTAAACACACCTGCTATGTTATCGTTCGGCGTATATCATGACATTACGGATCGTTGGGCTGTCATGGCTGAATATCAACGCGTGTTCTGGAGTTCATTCCAGAATCTGACTTTCGTCAGCCGCGACGGCAACAACAGACCGGGTAAACCTTATATTTCACAAGTTAAGGAAAAATGGCGTGATACAAATTTCTTTGCCTTAGGTACCAGCTTTATGTTGGATGAGCAGTGGAAACTGCGTCTC
>JAZNQW010000045.1:0-4073 GCA_045590435.1 Alphaproteobacteria bacterium
TTTAATTTGGGCAGTAAAAAATCCAAAGGCAAAATATACATTTAATTATGAAGCAATGAAGGCTTTAAATGATGATACGCAAATGCGTAGCACGTGGGAAATTCCAATTTGCACCGGTAAGGAACGCTTGAAAAATGCCAAAGGTGAAAAGTTGCATCCGACACAAAAGCCGGAAGCATTGTTGTATCGGGTGTTGTTATCTTCAACTAAGCCGGGTGATGTGGTTTTAGATCCGTTTTTCGGCACAGGCACAACCGGTGCGGTGGCTAAAAAGATGGGACGGCACTACATCGGTATTGAAAAAGATGCCGAGTATGTGGAGGGGGCCGAAAAGCGCTTGGCACAGATTGAGGTTATGCCGGATTGTGCGCAAGAATATACGGTTAAGAAAAAAGTTCAACGTATTCCGTTCGGAGCCTTGATTGAGCGTGGAATGTTACGTCCGGGAGAAATGTTATGTGATGCACATGGCAAGAAATTTGCCACCATTCGTTCAGATGGTTCAGTGAAAAGCTCGGAAGCCGAAGGTTCTATTCACCAAGTTGGTGCAGCGGCGCAAAATGCGGCCGCTTGTAACGGTTGGGAATATTGGTTCTACAAAGATAAGAAAAAAGGATTAATATGCATAGATGAGTTGCGGCAGCAAATCCGCACGGAAATGTATGGGGCAGAGTAAAAGTGCAAAATAAACGGCAAGGAATAAAATCAAATCATAGTCACAACGGATTGCCAAGCGGTACTGTAGCGGCACCTAACAGCGGATATTATGCCGCCATAGATTTGGGAACAAATTCTTGTCGTTTGGTTATTGCCGAGCCGACGCCCAGTTCTTTTCACGTGGTTGAAACCTTTTCACGCATCACGCGTTTGGGTGAAGACATTATTCACGGTAATATGTTGACTAAGCCGGCTATTCGACGTACGGTGGCGGCACTTAAAGTTTGCAGTGCTATCTTAGATGAATACAGTCCGATTGTGCGGATGCGTTTTGTGGCCACGGCAGCTTGTCGGCGTGCTTTGAATTGTACCGAGTTTGAAAAGAACGTGGAAAATAGCACCGGCCTTAAAATGGAAGTGATTTCCCCAAAGGAAGAAGCTCGCCTAGCTGTGGTTGGTTGTATGCCGCTGTTAAATCGTATGATTAAACGTGCTTTGGTGTTTGATATCGGTGGCGGTTCTACAGAAATTTCGTTGGCACGCATTACCGAGAGCGGTAAAACATTTATTGAAGGATTTGTGTCGTTGCCCTACGGTGTGGTGACTATTTCGGAAGCGTTTCCGGGCAAAGATATGACAACGTTGGCTTACAATACCATTGTCGAACGTACGCAAAAAATTTTGCAGGAATTTGAGGATAAATATCAAATTAGTGAAGCCATTCGCAATCAGGAAATTCAAATTATAGGCACTTCTGGAACGGTAACGGTTTTGGGCGCGGTGCATCTTAACTTGCCGCGTTACAATCGTGCCGCCGTTGACGGTATTGCTCTTTCCGGCGCCGAAATAAATAAGGTGATTCAACGCATTAAAAATATGGGTTATGAAGGGCGTTGCCGCCACTCTTGTATCGGCAAACAAAAGGCTGATTTGACTATGGCCGGTTGCACAATTATTGAGGCATTGAGTTCGTTTTGGCCGATTTCGGAAATTACCATCGCCGACCGAGGTATTCGAGAAGGTATTTTGCTGGATATGATTCATCACCAGAAAAACAATTATTTCCGGCGTGACGGGCGGCGACGCAAAATGTTTAGAAAGGGACATAATTATGCAGGGCGAAAATCTGGCAGCCATTGATTTAGGCACAAATTCGTGCCGTATTCGGATTACAGATTTAAGCGGCAACGTGATTTATCGTGAAGCTGTTACAACCAAACTGGGAGAAGGTTTGGCGGAAAATATGCGCTTTACGCCTGAAGCAATTGAGCGCGGCTTGAAATGTTTAACTCATTTCGCCGAGCTGATGAAAGATTACGAAGTAGGGCACTACCGTGCGGTAGCCACGGCTTCGTGCCGCATGGCGCAAAACGGTGCGGCGTTTGTGCAAATGGTTGAAGAAATGAGCGGCATTAAACTTGAGGTTATTTCTGCGGCCGAAGAAGCCGGATTAACTTTAAAAGGTGCAATTTTGAATGCCGATAAATCCAAACCCTATGTTTTGGTTTATGATTTGGGCGGCGGTTCAACCGAGATGACGTTTGCAACCAATCAAGCCGAGCCGCAGATTTTATATACCATTTCCGTGCCGTGGGGGGCGCGTAACGCTTCGGAAGTTTTTGATTTGTTGGAGTATAATGCTGATAATGCGGCCAAATTGGCAATGGAAGTCAAAAAATATACGCGGCAGTTTTTGAAAAATTCGGGTTATGCAATGCATCAAAATGAGTGTTGTTGCTTGGCAACATCCAGCACACCGCTCAGACTGCTGAATATGGTGGAAAACACCGGTGTTTACAGCAAAGAATATGCCGATGGTTTGTCTGCGCCGATTGAGAAAATAGATGAACAAGTGCAAAAGGTTTTCAAGATGTCATTGATTGATTTAATGCAAAATCCTTATGTCGGTGAGAGCCGTTCATCAATTTTTGTGGCGGCATGTGTGATTTTTAAAACCATTTATGATGAATTGCAAATTAAAATGCTGACGGCGTCGTTGAAGGGCGCGCAAGAGGCATTGATTGAAGAATTGGGGCAAAAATGGCGAAGCTGACGAAATCGGCCAAACAGGTGCGCGGACGCAAAATGCTGACTGTGCGCGTTAAAACGGCCAAATACAATTCCGTTTCCTCAAATCGCTGGTTGGAAAGACAACTTAATGATCCTTATGTGGCGGAAGCAAAGCGTTTGGGATATCGCTCGCGTGCTGCTTTTAAGCTTATTCAACTTGATGAAAAATTTTATTTTTTGGGAAAAGGCAAAACTATTGTTGATTTAGGTTGTGCTCCCGGTGGTTGGACACAGGTGGCCGCCATGCGCAACAAAGGCGAGGGGCAAATTATAGGTATGGATTTGCTTGAAGCCGAGCCGATAGAAGGAGCTCTGATGATTCAACAGGATTTCACTGAAGAAGGGGCGGCAGAAAAAATAAAGGCCATGCTGCATGGGCCGGCAGATGTGGTGATGAGCGATATGGCGGCAAACACAACGGGTGTTCAAAATATTGACCATTTGCGCACTCTTGGTTTGGTGGAGACGGCATACGAATTTGCCAAAGAAGTTCTGGCCGAAGGCGGCATTTTTATTGCTAAAGTTTTTCAAGGCGGCACCGAGGCTTCTCTTTTGGCCGATATGAAAAAGCATTTTATTAAGGTAACGCATTTTAAACCTGATGCCAGTCGACAAGATTCGGTAGAAATGTATGTGGTTGCACAAGGTTTTCGCTTAAACGGCAATTAAAAGTTTTGAAGAATTTAGATAGCGTTTCTGTCTTCAATTTCCCATGGAAAATTAATCCATAAATTGCGCGGTTCAGTCATTGGCGCAAAATCCGGTTGAATTTGCGGATTTTTATTAACCAATGTATAAATTTGTGCGTGCGGATATTTGCTGCGTAAATAGTTGACTGTTTCGCCGCTGTCACAAATATCATCTATGATATAAGTGTTTGGTTCATCCGGAATACTATCTGTGGTAAAGTCAATAATCGGAGATTGTTCTTTGTTATCATCATATGATGAAAGACGGATAAATTTGATATCTTTTACCCCAAGCCAGTGAGCAATAATTGTTGCCGGCACCAAACCACCGCGTGAAACCGCCACTAAAACAAAATTCTCCGGTGTACGTTCTTTAATTTTTTGAGCCATTTGTCGGCAAGCCGCATACACTCTGGTATCTGATATTTCCTTCATCGTTATAACCTCTGCAAAATATTTTACAGAGGTTATAACAAAGACCGTGTCAGTCGTCAACTGTTATTGTTGATTTATTTTACAAAAACGCCGCAAATAGAAATATTCGGCAATACTGATGAAACCATAGGTACAAATATATGATCCAACCACAATAATCAATGCAATTTCACCGAAAGCCTGATTACCTAAAATCAAAAAGGCCAGAATGATGCCCAAAAT
>JAZNQW010000046.1:0-2726 GCA_045590435.1 Alphaproteobacteria bacterium
GTTCAGTCTGGCATTTTTGGTTATGCTACTGGCTCCTGAAAATTTGGATAAACTCAAGTGCCTGCAAATGGCTCTGGTTCACGACTTGCCGGAAGTATTTTGCGGTGATTTTACACCCAAACAAATTGCTCCGACCGAAAAAAATCGTCTTGAAACAGATGCCATGCAAGAAATTGCGCATCAACTTCAAATGCCTCAATTGGCTGATTTATTTGCCGAATTTGAAGCGCAAAAAACACCTGAAGCCAAGTTCATAAAGGCTTTGGATCGCGTTGATAATGTGCTGACCGCAAGTTATTACAAAAAAGAACAAAACATTGATTTAGTCAATGAATTTGCCGCCAGTGCTTTTCCACGCCTCTCACAGTTGGATGAAAAAACACAAAAAGTTTTGTTATCGATTTTATCCGCAGTATCTTAATCTTAAGGAAAAGCGACATCTTCTGATGTCGCTTTTCCACTTTCAAAATCCGCAAAAACCGGCAACTAATGCTTCACTAATTCACCCTTATCAAAAATATATGTCTGCCCGCAAAAATTACATGTGGCGGTAATCTTGCCTTTCTCAGCCATAGCTTCGATATCTTCTGCCGACATTCCGCTTAACGTTGCAAACAACTTTTCACGCTCACACCGACACCCGAAAGAATACTCGCCGGTTTTATTAACCGCCACTTTATGCTCATGAAACAGACGATATAAAATATCTTCCAAACTTAAGTTGGCATCAAAAATTTCATCTTGACGCAAACTGTCGGCCAAAATCTTATCTTCGTTCCAAACCTCTTTCAAATCATCAACCGCCTCGCTATCCTTGCCACCAAACGTCGGCATTTTTTGCAACAACAAACCGGCAGCTTGCCAACCTTGTTCGTTTTTCTGCACAAATAAGCGCAAATGCGTATCAATTTGCTCCGAATTCTTGAAATAGCGCAACGCGCATTCCGCCAAAGTTTTGCCTTGTAAATCAACCACACCCTGATAAAGTTCCGTGTTTGCTCCCTGATCAATCGTAAAAATCAAATTGCCTTTACCGAGCCAATGCGGTGTCGCCTCAAGCTCTCCCTCGGTCTTACGCAACTCTTGCGCCTCTAACATTCTCTCGGCATCATATTTTGCCGTTGCGCGCACTTTGCCGTTTGACGTCACATCAGCCACCAAAACCGAAATCGGCCCGTCACCTTGCATTTGTAACGTAAAAATACCGTCAAACTTCATCAGGCTGGCTAAAATCACACCCAAAGCCGCAGTTTCCGCCACCGCTGATGCCACATTATCGGGATATTCTCTATGCTTAAACATCTCGCTCAAAACATGATCCAGCCGCACAATCCGACCGCGAAAAGCATTGCCGTCCAAATTAAAAGAAATGCACTTATCATTCATCATTTAAAAACCTCTTTGCTATATATTATTGTTGTTAATTTAGGTAAAAAAAGGAGTTTTTTCAAGTGTTCAATTCAGATAATCCTTTACAAGATGTGCCGCGCCGCAAACCGCAGAAAAAAATCACGCCGCAACGGCTGAAAAACATCGGCCTCTATTATTTGCAACGCTTTGAATCTTCAGTAGAAAATCTGCGTCAGGTGTTGCGCCGCCGCGTTGATGCTTATGCCAAAGAAAATCCCGAATGGAACAAAAGCGAAGCACAACAATGGATTGAGGATATTCTGGCTGAATTTGAAAAACTGCATTATTTGGATGACAACCGCTTTGCCGAAATTAAGATTCGCCAATATTTAGAGGCCGGCAAACCGGCACGCTATATACAAATCAAATTACAACAAAAAGGCGTCAGCCCGAGCATAACCAACGCCCTTTTGGCCGAAGCCGAATATAACCCGCTGGCCATGGCGCTCAAATTAGCGCGCCGCAAAAAAATCGGTCCGTTTCGCGCACCGGAACAGCGCCGTGAATACCGTCAAAAAGATATGGGAACACTCGTTCGCGCCGGCTTTGATTACGACGTCGTCTGCCAAGTTCTGGAATACAATCCCGAAGAAGAATAAAAACCTCCCCTCCGTCATCTTATGGCAAGCAAAGCGCGACCATAGGATCTCTGCAAATTTAAACTGTCATCCCTCAAGGTGCGCTGCGCGTCACCTTGTTTAGGGATCTCATCTTCCGGTGCACAGCACTGCTTCCTTATCTGTCATGCTGAGGAGCCGCAGGCGACGTAAGCATCTCCGCACGAAGTGCGGTGTTGTCGGACTGACGTCCGAAGATTGTCACGTCGTGCTTCGCACTCCTCACAATGACAATGTTTATAATGTCATCCCCTAACTCTTTTAACATAATCATGTCGTCCTCTGGCAGACTGCTTGCTGCTACGCAGTGGACCAAAGGATCTCGGCCTTATCTGTCATGCAGAGGAGTGCAAAGCACTCCGTAGGCATCTCCGCACATCGTGCGGCAAACCACCACCTCACCTCCACAAAACAAAAAAGGAAGCACAATAAGCACTCCCTTAAATTTGCATCCCCGTAAATCTCAGATAGTGAATTGAATAATCATAACTTACGCCGTGGAATGACCTGCAGATAAAGCCTCAATAAACTTCGATAAATGGCTTAGATAGAGTAAAAAACAAAGCGGTCAAAATTTTAGCGTACAAAAAAGTACGTGAATTTTGACCGTTCTGAAGTTTTTTGCTCTAGATGAGCCGTTAAGCGAAGTTTACCTTGCCACCGGCTTTTTCTACTGCAGCTACCGCCTGCTTTGAAGCA
>JAZNQW010000047.1:0-2623 GCA_045590435.1 Alphaproteobacteria bacterium
GATGTAGCACAGGCCAAAATTAAGGTTGAAAATGTGCACCGTTTTTTAAGTTGGGTAGAAAGCGCTATTTCCGGTTGCACCATTCCGAGCCATAATAAAGTGCGTAATCATATTATCAGTTGCGATAAAGACGGAAACGGCTATTTGGCCACTTATATTCCGCGTTCTGAAATTGCGCCACTAATGACAACCATCGGTAGCCATATTTATATTCGTTCCGGATCCAATAATGTACCGGCTCCATATGCTGTAATTGCCGGAATGTTCGGGCGACGTCCGCAACCGAACATAGCATTGAAAATTGAGCGTAAACAACTGGAAATTCAGGAGGCTGCAGACGAAGATGTATTGTATCCGAAAACAATTGATATACCGCCGCAGAAATATGTGAAAATTTCGTTTGATGTGATTTGTGAGAATGACAGTAATGTGATTGCACGTGAATTATATCTGACTTGTGCAACAGAAAGTACCGGTGGAGAGTATAATCGCGTGCGTTGGACAGACTATAATCAGATGGCCGGATTTCAAGGAGTGGAGGGGCATTTGAATTTGATTGCCAAACCAGAACTACGCTTACCGCCACGCGGTATGATTAAATTTACGCGTATGGAAATTGTGCTTTCGGAATTTATTGATTCCGATTTATTGATTAATGGGGTGATTGGAGCCGAAGATGCTATGCCGAAAGCATTTCGTATTGAAGGATCTAAAAATGCGTTGCGTTCTTATGTGGCAAAGGTTTTGCGTGCTGCCGACAGTACGGATTTGTTGCTGAATGAGTTTTTTATTGATTTTATGCAGGAAGTGGAATAATGGCAACACGTGTGGAAATATTTACGGATGGTGCTTGTTCGGGAAATCCCGGGGCTGGCGGTTGGGGCGCAATTTTGCGTTATAAAGATGTAGAAAAAGAATTAAGCGGCGGCGAGGCGGAAACCACTAATAACCGAATGGAGTTGATGGCGGTTATTGAAGCCTTGAGTGCATTGAAACGTCCGTGCAATATTTCGCTTTATACCGATAGTAAATATGTGATGAGCGGTATTACCGAATGGATGGCTAATTGGAAGCAAAACGGGTGGCGTACGGCTAATAAAAAACAAGCCGTTAAAAATGTTGATTTATGGCAACGATTAGATGAATTGACACAGCAACACGAAATCCGCTGGATTTGGGTGAAAGGGCATAACGGACATGCCGAAAATGAGCGGTGTGATGCTTTGGCGCGTGGCGAAGTTGCTAAGATTAAAGCCACTGAAGATATCGAAAAATAATGTATTTTTGAGTGATAAATTAACTTGACAAAATTCCATAACCTTTTATAATCAGTGCAATTTATTTATATTATTAATTAAATTCAATTTAGTATTATGAACATTATTCTTAAACTAGAGCTCTTTATTAAAGCTAAATTCGGTAGATTATCGACAGATGAATTTACCATGCTTGCTAAGGTGTATCACACAGAACCACGGGCTAAGGATTATCATGTGAGTAAAAAAATTCTGAGTCTGTATTTCAAAAACACATCTCTAACGCAAGAAATTGCCGATATTGTCGGGAAAGCTTCGTATCAGAATGTACAGAACCTGTTTCTGGAAAACAGAAAAGGTTCGTTGTCGGAAATTGAACAGGCTATGTTGGTGCGGCAAATGAAATGGGATATCATTAAAAGATTTCCCGCACCATTGGATGAGCCTTTTATCGCCGAAATGTTTGAACGTCGTGAACCTTTGAAAATCGTAGCTTATTGTCGTGATTATCAACTGCCTGAAAAATGGGAACATTTTTTGTTCGAGAAATATCAGGAAAGTTTGAAAACACCCGATGAGCAGATGAAGGTCGGCATGATGAAAAAAACAGAGAATGGTTGGCATAAGGCTTTATCTGCATACCTCTCAGGCGGTTTTGAGCAAAGTCGTATGGCCGCTGCCGATATGCAACAGAAAATATTGGAATTACAAGATGATAATCTGTTATTACTGTATTTAAGGCGTTGTACTATGGCTTATCAGCCGCTGACGGAAAACTCATGGCGTTATTTGCTTGAAATCAAACATCTTGCAGGAATACGTTTACTATTGAAACGCAGTTATGCGCCGGAAACGGTTGCCACCGATATAAAGGTGCAATTTCCCGAATTGAAGTGGCCATTGATTATTTCGCAGAAACGTTACCAGATTTATTTGTTGGAAAAGGAATATCATTTATTCTTGGGTGCACAAGCTCCAACGTATGGTGAACATAAAATAGTTATAATGTATACCCAACCTGAGGGCAAGAAAGCCGAAGATGTAAACCTGTTTTGCAATATGTATATTAAACCATTGCTTTCTGGGCTTGTTTCGCCAACTACGAGTGCTTGGATTGCCTATCATTTCCCAAAGTTGGAAGAGAAGGCGTATCATGCTATGCAACGATATGTAGAAAAAATTATTCCCCGCGCTATAAAAGCAACAGCGTGGAGACAATAACTTAAAAGGAGATCGAATTTGTTTTCGGTCTCCTTTCTCTTTAGAAAATTAAGGCTTTAATCTTGTTTATGTTCCTCGTTATATTTTTCTAATTTATGTAGCAGACGTGTTCGTTTCAGGCGGCTGATGTGATCAATATATAAAAT
>JAZNQW010000048.1:0-10200 GCA_045590435.1 Alphaproteobacteria bacterium
ATGACTTTATTGATGCTTTTCTCAACGGATATGGCGAAATAATCATAACGACAATTATTATAATATGCGGATGTATATATGAAATACGAAAGAAAAATAAAACAGATAATAAGCTCAAATAGCCAATTAAATCTACAAACCAAAGAAGCCACCAAAAATGGTGGCTTCTTTGGTTTGCGGTCAAGTATATAACACACAGTTAGGGAAAAACCCGTCCAAAAGCTCCCATGGTCCGAATATGCGAACTCAAGGTCACTTGGTGTTTTTATAATATATTAACTCTTGGTTGATATAACAAAATTGAGGTGTGTTATGAAAAAATTACTCTTAATGCTCGGAATATTCTTTGCTTTGCTTAAAAATGCGCAGGCTATTGATGAAAAAGAAAAAGAGATGTTTGACCGACTTATTAATTTTACCGGAACTTATGAAGAAGATTTGCACCGTTTTAAACAAAAACCATTGGTTGATTTAACCAAAGAAGAGCAAAAATCTGTTGCCGATTTTTCAATAGAGCGCAAAATTAATCCGCAATATATTGAGAAATATGAGCAAGATACCAAACAGCAATATTCTCCGGCCGCAAAATTAAATCCATGGTTGGCAAGTTATTATGACACCGCATATTTTATTGAATATTTGGAAAAAATTCCGGCACGCACTTTGGCACAAAAATATCAATTGTTGATTTTGTGGCAGATTTATAAACCGGAAAAAGTCGGTTCTGAAGAGTATAAAAAAATTGCCGAGTCCGTGCATGCCAAAACAATGGAATATTTGTCTGATGATAGCAATTGGCAGGCTTCGTGGCGCCGTGAGGAATATGAAGAAATTGTGCAAGATGATTTTCAAAAGTGTTATGCCGATAAAGATTGCTTGGTAAAAGCTATTCCCTATTGGATGGACTTGCGTATTCCGATGAAAGTGATTTTGCCGTGCGATTTTGCCAAGGTTCATGATTTGCTGCATTATTACGATATTGCCGGAGGCGGTTCCGGAGCTCAGGCAATTATGATTTCCGACTGTGTAATTGATAAAAAATATGATTTTGCACCTGAGCTTGATGCTTACATAGATAATGTGATTTCCGAAACCATACCTTATACAACAGGATCCATTATCCATGTTTATAAAGCAAGAGCTGATGCCCATTATTGGGATATAAAATATCAACCGAATTTTGAAACCGATAAAATAGCCGATTGGCGTGAGTTTCCTTATACCGAGTGGGCGGTGCAATCATATTATAATTTCAAAAAATTCAATAGCGTTATCAATAAAGGTATCGGTTATAAGAAGGCCGTTGATATGCTTAAAGACCATTATGTAAAAGTATTTAAAGCCAAACCGGAACAGGCCTTAAACGCGGCTTTAGTAACACTGAATCCACCGTCTTCATACGATTTTAAGCGCATAACGCCGGATAATTTGAACTACCTTTTGCTAATCGGAGCCGATTGGGAAAAAATTAAAGAGCAATTACCTGAAAACAATGACATAGCAGAATTATTGGAATTAAGTATTGCCCATCCGCAGAACTTAAAACAACTCGTAAAACTAACAAAAAATGTCGATAAACCAAACAGTTTTGGTAAAACTCCATTGCAAACCGCCGCACAATACGGCTATTTGGAAAGTATTAAAATTTTACTTGATGCCGGTGCGGATATCAATCACCAAACTGCTGACTCCAATTGTTTTTCGGATTTTGAAATTGAGTGTATTCATAACGGCAAACGCACGGCTTTAATGTATGCCTTACAAGAAAATCAGCATGAAACAGCAAAATATTTACTAGAAAAAGGTGCCGATATAACTTTAACCGATTCACAAGAAATGACGGCACTTGATTATTTGATGAAAAAAGCGCCGAAATTCAGTACACACCGAACCGGAACAATTTACGGAGGTGAAGCTAATTGGCGAGAGCCGGAAGATAATAAAAAGCTACCGAAAGAACAATATGATGAATTGCATAACCGTTTATATTTCCATCAACAGCCGCAAATTGCCGAAGTATTGGCTGGAAAATGGGAATCAGAAGAAAAAGAAGAAACGGCTGTTTTTGAAAAAAATAACGATACCGATAAGCCTTTGTTAATTATTAAAAATGAACGTGGCGTATGGGCTGAATGTGATGCACAAGAAGATTCTCGCAACGTTTTTAACTGCATTTTTGAACCGGATAAAGGCGATAAAAATAAATTTGATGTTTATTTTGCAATTTCTCATTATTACAAGGATAAAGTAATCATATATTACAGTCTGGAACCGAATGTGCTTGGTCATTGTGTGCAAGATGACGCTTGCGAACCTGAAATTTTAGCAACGCTGGAACGAGAGGTAGAACACGATAACAAGCAGAATTATTATTATTAAATTTGGGATTTTTACTTGATTATTCGGGAATTATTCGGGAATATTTTGGTAAATATTGTCGCAATTTCAGCATTTGCCTTAAATCCTTTAATACAATCTTTTCCATTTTAGAAAGTTCCGAAAATTCGGGAAAATCTAAAATGAGAGAATATAAAACCGCCGTGTTTGCGTGGTGATCTAAAGTAAAAGCCGAGCGGTTAAACTCGGCTTTACTAATAAATCAGATTTACCCATTAAGCGGCGTTAAATTTTGTTTTCGGCTGTTTGCAACGAGGACAACGCCAATCTTCCGGTAAATCCTCAAAAGCAACACCATCATGTTCCGCAGGGTCATAAACATAGCCGCAAACCGAGCAAACATATTTGCCGCTCTTGGTCTTGAAGGTAATATCCCCAACCGGCAAAGTTTCCGGCGGATTATTCAAATCTACCACACGTTTGGCTTCTAAATTCTCGTATCCCAAAGGCGTATGCGTCCCCATATAAACTGTCGGGTGCTTACTCACAAACTCACGCACACGATTCAAGGTCTCACGAGCGGCAGGCAAATCTTCAAAAACCACCGAGAGTTTATTGGCATAAAGTGCTTCATCAGTATAAGTTACATCGCCGTGCATCATATAAAACAAGCCGTCATCTTCGGCAATAATGATACTGTTGCCTTTGGTGTGCCCTTTGGCTTTAATGTAATAAATCCCGTCAGCGATCTTTTGACTTTCCGGGAAATTATAATATGCGCCATCGGTAAAATGAACCGGAAAGATATTGGTCAGCCCTTTGAGTTCATCGGCATCACATTCTTCGGCATTCACATAGATTTTGGCATTCGGGAAACTCTTTAATTCGCCCGTATGGTCAGCATGCTTATGTGTAATCAGAATCTTGCTGACCTGTTCCGGTTTATAGCCTAAATCCGCCAAAGCTTGCATATAAGGTTTAATCGGCTCACCCAAGTAGATTGTTGCGTTTTCATCAGGCACGGTCTCAGGGAAATCGGCAGGCAACCCCGTATCCACCAAAATCACTTCACTTCCCGTATCAATGACATAGTTTTGCAAGCATGAACGATATTTCTTGCCGGCATCAAATGCTTCCATACCGTCTTCGCCGCCAAAGGCAAACGGCTCGGTCATAAATCCGTTTTGATAAAATTTTACAGCCTGTATTTTCATATTTGTCCCTTTTCTTTATCTATTCCCGTAAGGGCTTTGTTTAATAAAGTGCGTAAAGTTATCATTTCATCATAAGAAAGAGCTATACAGTCCTTAAGCACTTGCGGCACTTTAAGAGCATCTTTCTTCAATGTCTCTCCGACATCCGTCAGCGATACTTCAACTTCACGTTCATCATCTATTTTGCGCTTGCGCTTTATGTAGCCAATTTTCTCAAGTCTTTTTAAGAGCGGTGTAAGAGTTCCTGAATCCAAATAGAGTTGTTTGCCTAATTGTTTTTCGTTCATTGCTCCGAACTCCCAAAGCACCATCATCACAATATATTGCGTATATGTGAGATTTATGCTCTCAAGCGGCTTGCGATAGCGGCGAATAACCTCTTTGGCGCACGCATATAGCGGAAAACAAAGCTGATTTCCGAGTTTTATTAAGTCAAATTCGTCGGTTTTATTATTCATCTTATTTCTTTGCCGGTTCCCATTTGCAACGAACTGGCGATACAATGCTACCGTCTTTTTTCATCTCATTGAAAGCCTTATCAACTTCTTTTCTATCCAAGCCTGTTAATTCGGCAACTTTTCCTGCATTCAAAGGTTCTCCAGCCTTTTTCATTGCTTCTAAAATGATTGTTTTATTATCCATGGTTAAAGTCCTTTATTAAAGTTGTTGTAAAATCCAATTTTGCTTGCCGATAACTTCAATCAGTTCAAGTTGTTGCTCGCCCCAATACATATCTTCTTCTTCATCTTGGTAATAATCTTTAAGCAAATCATAGGTGGTTAAATCATCTTGTGCGGTAACAACCATTTTAGCAAGCATTTCCAAGCCGTTTTTTGAAACTTGCAAATCATGCTTTACCCATTCAATCGGGTCTTCTATTACATTTCCTTCTTTTTTGGCTTCAAGTTTTACTTTTCCACCCAAATCTAAAATGCGGTCAATACATTTTTCAACATAGCCTCTTTCTTCGGTAGCATGTTCGGCATATTTCTCTGCCAATTTGTTATAACCTTTTGCCGCAAACACACGTGATTGTATTAAATGTCCATCAGCCTGTTGAGCCAAATTTGTTGCGATAAATTGCAAATTTGCGATATTTTGTTCTTTTGACATTGTATTCTCCTTATTTTAAATTATTCACAATTAAATTGTTCACAATATAATTTACATTTTAAAACATAAATGTCAATAGTCTAATGGATTTTATCAAATATATTATAATGCAAAATTTCTTACGTAAGCGCGAGTTGGTTTACCCTCGCGGGTGGTCATGGTCTGCCAAAAGGTAAAGCCGTATTTCTCATAGAGGCCGACCTCGTCGGTGGAAATATAAACTTTTTCAGTGCCGGCTGATTTCAATCCCTCGCAAATGTGGGTGATTAACTTGCCGGCATTGTGGTGGCCGCGATAGGCAGGAAAGGTATATACAAACCCAATCCACGGCGACAGTTCCGGTGCGTCAATTTCATCTTGCGGTGCCAACGTGGCAAACGAAACCAGTTTATCGCCGTCAGTCAGCATATAAACTTCGGTTGAATCTCCGCACATCTGCTTTAATTTGCCTTCTTCCAACCAGTCGTGCAACAATTCCGCCGCCGACCAATCGCCTTTGCCGATCTCTTCCCTCCAATGCGCCTGATTTTCCGATTGATAATACTTGATAACCTGCATTTTGCCTCATACTTCATAGTTGCGATATTTGCAAACTATAAACCTTTAAATATAACTTGCCAAGTACATAGTTCATAGTTTTGAAATTTTAAGACTATGAAGTTATAGGATATAAAAAATATTCGGCGACCGGACTTAAATAATGTAGATATTCGGTAATTTTTCTTGACTTTTCGGGAATTATTCGGTAATATTTCGGTAAAGATTATAGCAAAGGATATTAAAATGCCGAATATGACAGATATTACAATTACGCCGGATATGCTAAGGAAAATAGCAGAAATCGACGCTTTTAACGGGGCGTTTAACAGCGGCGGTATAAAGATTAAGCCGGAGCAATTAAAAGCAATGAAACGCATTGCGACAATCGAATCTATCGGTTCATCAAATCGTATTGAGGGCAATAAATTAAACGATACAGAGGTTGAAACTGTCTTTAATCATATCAACAAAAAGTCATTTCAAACGCGCGATGAGCAAGAAGTCGCCGGCTATGCCGATTTGCTTTCAACGATTTTTGAGAATTATAAAGAAATCAATCTGTCCGAGAATTATATTCGGCAGTTGCATAAAATCTTGCTTTCTTATTCAGATAAAGACGAGCGTCATCGCGGCGAATATAAAAAAGATTCAAATCGCGTGGCAGCCTTTGATGCTGACGGCAATGAAATCGGTACAATTTTTGAAACGGCAACGCCTTTTGATACGCCGCGCTTAATGCAGGAATTAGTGGACTGGACGAACATTAATTTTAAGGACGGCTATTTTCACCCGATTATCACAATCGGCGTGTTTGTCGTGCATTTTTTATCAATACACCCTTTTACAGACGGCAACGGCAGGCTTTCACGCGCTTTAACGACAATGCTTATGTTGCAAAACGGCTATAATTATATGCCTTACGCTTCAATGGAATCTATTATTGAAGCAAGCAAAGACGCGTATTACAGAGCGTTACGCGGCACCCAAAAGACGATATGGACCGATAAGGTTAATTATGAGCCGTGGCTGACGTTCTTTATTACCTCGCTTGCCAAGCAAAAGCGCCATTTAGAAGATAAAATTGCTTTAGCTTTGAAATCGGACACAACGAGAATAAGCAAAGCCGAGCAAGCCGTTTTAGACCTTTTTGAAGATAAGACAAATTGGTCGGTATCTGAAATGGCAGAGGCATTAAGCAAAAACAGCGAGACCGTCAAAAAGACCGTGCAAAATCTCGTCAAGAAAGACCTGCTCGAGAAACAAGGCTCGACCAAAGGCACATATTATATCTTAAAGAGGTAAAATGCGCCAGCACGTTATAGCATTGGTTGATTGTGACTGCTTTTTCGTTTCTTGCGAACGGAAGGATAACCCCGATTTGCAAGGCAAGCCGGTGTGCGTGATGACAGGTAGCACCAGTAAAGGCATTATCGTGTCGCGCTCAAAGGAAGCCAAAGCGCTGGGTATTAAAATGGGCCAACCGTATTTTCAGGTTAAGCCGAACTTCCCAACTGCGATTTGTATTCCGGCTCGCCACCACCGCTATACCGAGATTTCCAAGGAAGTGATGAACACCATCAAAACTTTCAGCCCTGATGTCGAAGTAACCTCGGTTGATGAGGCGTTTATTGATTTGACTTCGCTCAACAAGGTTTATCACTCAACTTTTACCGACATTATCAAGAATATCCGGCAGACGGTGTGGGACAAGGTGAGGATTCCCGTTTCCATCGGCTTGGGAACTTCTAAAACGCTGGCGAAATTGGCAAGCGATAAAGCCAAGAGTAACAACGGCATTTTCGTTATTCCGCCGGATAAAATCTTGGATATTGTGGGCGAAATGCCGATTGAGGACGTGAGCGGCATCGGGCGCAAAAACAGCGAGCACATGAAGTTCAGCGGGATTTTTACGATTAAGGATTTTGTGGAAAAAGAAAACGGCTGGATTAGAAAAGCCTTTGGCATCAACGGGTTGAACCTCAAAAGTGAACTGACCGGCATTGCGACATCTCTGGTTAACAACGAACCCACCGCGCCGCAAAGCATACAGGTTACGCGCAGTTTTGAGGACTTCACGCAGAGTTTGGAATATTTGGAACACGCGCTTAACGGCCATGTTCACGAAGCTTGTCAGAAGCTCAGGCGGTGGAACGGCTTTTGCCAAGGGGTGGAAGTTATGCTCCGCACAAAGGACTTCAAATATCTCGCTATCGAGGCAAAACTGCCAAACCCGACCAACGGCGATCAAGAAGTGCGCATGACCGCCTCGGCACTTTTGAAACAACTCTACCGCCCGAATTTAATTTACCGCTCAACCGGCGTAACGCTCAAAAACCTGACCTACGGCGAAGTGCAACAATCGCTGTTTGAGGAAGTAAAGCCTCACGACGACAAACTCTCGCACTTGGTGGATGGGCTTGAAGCCAAATTCGGCAAAGGGATTATTAAGACCGGCGTGTAATTACTGAATAAAAGACAATGCTTTCATTCCTAAAATAAGGAATACAGCACCGACAACTACCGAGCCAATCAGATAAAGAAATGCCTCCAAATGGCTATTTTGATTGAATAGCGTGGTAAAATTGAGCAAATATGTGGAAAATGTGGTAAAACCGCCGAGTAAACCGGTCATAATGAATGTTTTGGTAGAAAGTGGCAGATTTGTATATTTTTCAAAATAGGTATAAGCAACGCCGATAAAGAAAGCACCGAGAATATTAACAACAAATGTTCCCCAATGATTTGTAATCAGCTGACAGCACAGCCATCTTAAAACCGAACCAATACCGCCACCGATAAAAACGCTCAACAAGTTTATCATATTAACCTCTCGTTTCATTTATAATCAGGGAATATTTTTTTCGCAACAGATTTTTTATTCTCAACAAACTCATATTCTACTTGATATTGTTTCAAATCCAAGCATTCATTGGGTTGTAACGAAAGGAAATGCAATGAAAACAGTTAAAATTTACATGGTCCGGAAGCCCTCAGATATTGACAAAGTGATGGAATTATGCCGGAAATATGCCGCACAGGCCGAGGAAGTGGTAATAACGGAAACGGTTGAATTACCGGCCGTTTGGTATGATGCGGTTTGCCTATGCCCGCTCGATGATTACATTTTCCTATCCGGCAAAGGTGGCTACGACGACGAAAACCACCGCCAAGTAGTCGAATTAAAATGCGCCGGTCGGCCGACACTTTACGTTGACCCGTCCGGATCGAGTTACTGCCGATATATGGGAGTTGAACCATGAAAATGAAGCGATACGAGGAAATTGAGCCGAGCAACCGGACAACTTTTCGGATGTTGTATTATAACGTCGGCTGCACACTCACTCAGATTGAAACGATATTAAAGCGGGCGTACGGAAATCCGCTACCGATAAAGTCACAGGACCGTTTATTCCGCATACGACACAAGCTGGAACAAATGGTTGCCCGGTACAAACAATGCGAAACCGAGCTAAAGGCGGAATATCAGAAAAGAAAGTCCCAATAATACTGATTTTTACTTTATCCGGTTAATCTCATTCTGCAAATTTGCGAGGAATTTCCCGGCATGGGCGCCGTCCATTTGCGTGTGGTGAAACTGAAACGAAATCGGCAGATAATACCGGAGCCACCGCTTTTTATAGCGTCCCCAAATCATAAACGGATTGTTGAAAATCCCGCTGTTCATACCCACCGCACCGTCAATTTCCGTATCAATAATCGCCGAAGTGCCAATAACCATGCTATCGACAGATAAATCGCAGTCAACGCAACTTTGAGCAACTTCCGCCGTATATTTGAGATATTCCCGGTTAAAAGTTTCCAAATCGTCGGACTGCAAAATGTCGCACGAACTGACTTCGCCGGTTTTGTTTTTTACAATCGTGTTGACCGCCAACGTATCGTATTGCATCAACTTATCGCCGACCGGAAGCATATAAAACTCTTTCACTGACGCTGCGGCTTTACCGATGCAAAAATCAAGCAACATATTGAATTTTAAATGTCTTTTGGCGCTGATTTTAACCAAATTCGTCACATCAAGGGTTTTGAAAAACGTCACCATCGGGTTTGGCGCCTTCATCCAGAACTCAAATGCCTTTGCACGCGTTGTTTCCTTAGGATTAACCTCTTTTGCCATCGCTATTCTCCTTTAATAAATATTCCAAAAACGCCTGACAGCCCTCGCTGATGTCGTCATAACTCTCGTCAAAATTACCGGTGTACCACGGGTCCCGGATATTACGCGGTTGGTCCGTAAAATCAAGCAGGCGATAAATTTTGCGCTCGGTATCCGGGCCGACAATCTCCAAAATGTCGTCAATATTGCTGTCGTCCATCGCAACGATATAGTCGAAATACACGTAGTCGCGTGGACGAATTTGTCGCGAATAATGCTCCTCGAACGGAATTTTCATGGCTTTCAGTTTGTCGCAGGTGCCATGATGAATGCCGGCGTGACACATCTCATTGAAACGCTCGGTGGCGGCGGAATCAATATAAAACTGCTCCGACAGCCCCTTTGCAGCGACCATTTGCTTAAACACAAACTCCGCCATCGGCGACCGACAAATATTCCCAAGAAATACAAACAAAACTTTAATCATTACAAGCACCTCTAATCTAATGATAAAGTTACCTGAAAATTTTATAAAAAACAAGAATTAGAAAAAATTCTATTAAAAATTTTATTTTTCTCAATGATATTCAATATTTTCTATAAAGCAATGTATCAAAATTATAAGCATTTATCTTGATTTTAAATTATTTCTTTTATAATAATATTACATAAGGAGATTTACATGAGTGATGTAGAAAATAATTGCGATGCGTTTACACAACAGATAAAAGAAACTATAGGAAATACAAATAAAGCCTCAACGGTTTTAAAGACTGATCAGAAAGTTTTAGCTCGCATTACAGATGGTATATATAGACATGTTTATTCTGCTATTAGAGAGTTAATTTGCAACTCATATGATGCAGATGCAGAAACAGT
>JAZNQW010000049.1:0-12780 GCA_045590435.1 Alphaproteobacteria bacterium
TCCGACTTGAGAACGAAGCGCACACGAAGTGTGAAGCGCAGTCCTTCTCTGCCTCTCCGCCAATTGTTGAACAAGCCCCTGTTTATGCAGGGGCCTTTTTGTTAACACATTCGAACTCTGGGAGAGGAGTTCGGTAATTAAAATATTTTTCTTATATATTGACTTTAGATAATAAATTTCTTATGCTATAAATGATCGCGCTATCATTGTGTTAATTTTTAGATAAGAAAGGAGGCAAAATGCCAAGAAAAAGTGCATATAACAATGATTGTTCCTTCAAAGGGATAATTAAGAATTTCAGAACGGCAACTAAACAAACTCCCGTTCCTAAAACAATATCAACAGGTAACAGAGTTTTGGATGGTATTTTACAGTCTCGTGCATTAAATAAAGTGCCTAGAGTTAAGCAAGTAATTAAGGCTGTTAACTACGGTCCTCAAATTGGAGCAAATGTTGCACGAGCGCAAATAGCTGTGACGGAAAGTTGCAGAAAAAGTAAGAAAAAATAAATAATTAATTGATAATCTATAAACAAAAGGAGGAAATAAACGATGAAATTGTGGTCAAAAGAAGCCTTGGTGTTAGGCGGTATATATAGCGTTTTAAGCACTCCTTTTGTTTATGGTCATAAAACTGTATTGGAGCAGATATCATCTATTTTACTTGTTATTTTTATAATCTGTGCCATTATGCTCTGTTTTAATAAAATACCGAAATTTATTACCTATATTTTGAACAAATATCCCAAAATTGCATATTACCTTGCTGCATTTGGTTGGATACCTTATTTCACCATTATTGCCGTGGTGGGTTTATTTGTATCAGCATACTTCATTGAATATGATGAAAATAATATAGAATGGTGGTTTAAAATAGTGCATTATGTTTTAGAATTGGGAATACCTGTTTCTTTAATAATTGCTTTTGTTCGGCAGAAAATGATTAAAGGATAAAATTTAGTCTGCATATTGTTGAATTACTTGCCAATTGTTAGAAAAAGCCCCTGTATATACAGGGGTTTTGTTGTATACGTATTCGAACTCTGAGGTAAATGTATTTTGCTTATAGCCTAATTTTCTTGATTTTTTAATAATTTACCATTATATTAAGTTTGAAATTGGTTTATTATGAAAGGAAAAAATATGCATCATCATGACGATTTAGAAGCAAAAAAGGAACCTAAGGCTGAGCATAAAGGCTGTGGTTGCGGGGATGAAAAATGTTGCTGCGAGGAAGGCAAGTGCAATTGTTGCGGCTGTTGCTGTTGCGGATGTAAAGGAGCTAAGTTTTGGATTGTATTGTTAGAGGCTTTGGTTTTGTTCTTGTCCGGTTATGGATTTGCTCATTTAGGGTGCTGCAAACACCAAGGTTTGTTTATGCAGAAGCCGCCACATCATGCGGCAATGGTGAAGCATCATGCTCATCCGGATTTTGCAGACGGAGCCAACAATATTATCATTATTAATTCTGACGGTGAAGTTGAAGTGGCACGTCGCCATCATCACAAACATAAGAAAATGCTGCACAAGCACGGTGGTATGTATGGTGGTATTGCACCGGAAAAGCTGCAACAAGTTCCGAATGTTATTCCGGCAGAGGATAAAGTACAGGCTGAACCGGCGGAAGCTCCAGCAAAATAATTTTGTTTCAGTTTCTGTTATTGAGGCTCCACAGAGGTGGAGCCTTTTTATAATCGGAAGCACCATCTTAGATAGTGTTTTTCTCTTATAAAAAAAAGAGGCTTGTAATTACAGGCCTCTAAAATTTCTACGATAAAAAGAAAATTACTTTAATTTCTTTTCTACAAACTCTTCGTGCTTACGAGATTTTTTATCATATTTCTTCATTGTCAGTTTTTCCGGATGCGTTCTCGGATTCTTTTCTGCAATAAAGAATGTTCCAGTACCAGCACTACTTTCCATTTTTACTTTAATTTTAACTGCTTTTGCCATTTTTTTTCTCTTCTGTTTGATTATCAATTAAAAAACATTTAGGCGCAGTATATATGTTTTAGGTCACTTGTCAAGAGCTTTTTTTCATAATTTTGCATAATTCAAGCCGGTTTCGTTCCATTTTGGTTTTGAATTCAGTTTTCATTTTTTTCCAAAGGGTGGGCTTGATGATATTCTTTGATCATGGTTTCGGTTTGAACATCAGTGTAGCGTTGGGTTGTGATAAGCGAAGCATGTCCTAGTAACTGTTGAATAGATCGTAAATCGACACCTTGTTCCAAAAGTTGAGTGGCGAATGAATGGCGCAAAGCGTGTGGGGTTAAGGTGTCCGGTAATTGTAACTGGCAACGTAATTTTTGGATTTGTCTTTGGATAATGCGCGGACTAAGGCGTTCACCTCGGGCACCGACAAACAACGGTTCCCCCGTAAGCAGGTGATATGGACTTTGTGCCAGATATGAGCTAATGCTTTGCCAGATAACAGGTAATAGAGGCACAATACGTTCTTTGTTGCCTTTGCCTTTTATACGCAGAAAAGTGCTTTTTTCCGAGATGTCTCCGATATTTAAGGATAAGGCCTCGGAAATACGTAGACCACAACCATAAAGCAGGATTAAAACCGCTTTGTCACGTAAGCCTTGCCACGTATCTTTCGGAAGTTTTTGAATTTCATCAAGTATTTTAAAAGAATCGCTTTGATCTAGTGCTTTGGGTAAGATTTTCGCCCGCCGCGGGGAAGATATGATGCTGATGGCTGCGTTTTGAGCGTATTCATTTCTGCTTAGCCATTTGAAAAAACTTTTAATGGCGGATAATTCGCGTCCCATAGAAGAATGATTGATACATTGTGCGGCACGACGACTTAGAAAAAAGCGAAAATCACTAACGTCTAAAGCAGTCAAATCAGCCAAACTCAGTGTTTTTTCGGGGCTGACATATTGTAAGAAAAGGGCTAAATCGCGTGAATAGGCATCAAGTGTGTGAGATGAATACAAGCGCTCGTCCAACAGCCATGCACGCCATTGCTCAATGAGCGGCAGTAGAGTTTGGTCGGCATTAAATTGAATAGCTTGTTTCACGTTTATTTGATAACCTCATCTTCATAAACACCAAATAGTGCTGAGCGAGGCATCCAACCGCGCACACCATCAAATTTAATTAAGCACATACTGTTTTTGCTTGGGCATTTATCAACTTCTCCGACAACGCCGTCTTCTGCTTTGGCAATAACATCTGATGAGGTGTCCGGTTTGGTATATATGTTGTTTTCACCTGGATTGTTGACGCGAACGAAACGGCGACCGGTCAGCATAGCCTTATGAACCCAAGACTCCGTGCCTTCCCAATCTTTTATTTTACGCCATAATTCAAATTCAGCAATGATTTCTACCGGTGCACCGCGTTGTTTATATATCCATTCAATCGGATAGCGGTTACCGGGGCCGGAGCGTGCATTAATTAAACTGGAGCGCAAGGAAACCATGCGCGGTAATTCCAATCCGGTTTCGCTTTCTTGCGTTTCGGCGGCCAGCGCCGAGCCGTAACTCAACAAAACCGCCAACAATACCATTAAAAACGATTTCATCTTTTTCCACCCTTTTACCTATTATTAAAATAATATGCCGTATATATATTAAAAAAATGGTAAAAATTTAGCAAAGAGAAAGGAAATAATTATGAATTTGATAGCGACGATTGAGGATTTAATTCGCTTTAGAACAGAGACCGGTAATGCGACAGAAATAGCAAAGGCGGCACAATACATTAAAGATAAGTTTGCAAATACAAAGGCAGTTGTGGAAATTTTCCAACGTAATGCGTCACCGGTGGTTTTTTTGCGTAATGTTGATGCGCTTGATTTCGACGTTTTGGTTTTGGGGCATATTGATGTGGTACCGGCGAGTGATGAAATGTTTGAACCGGTTATTAAAGACGGAAAAATGTTTGGACGCGGCACATTAGATATGAAATCATTTGCTGCGGTGGCATTGAATTCTATGGAATATGTGGTGCAACATAAGTTGCCGATTAAGTTTGGGGTGGTGCTTTCAACGGATGAAGAAAAAGGTAGTAAATCAACCGAATCGTTTTTGGAAGCATATCCTGAAATTAAGGCAAAGATTGTGCTTGATAATGATGTGGGCGGCGATATTACAAAAATTGTCAGTAAATGTAAGAATCCGGTGTTTGTAAAATTGATAGCTGAGGGAAAAGAAGCACATGGCTCTACGCCGTGGGAAGGCATTGATGCCAACGAACTTTTAATGCAAGCATGGCAGAATATTCGGCAAATTTATCCGTATTTTTCAAGCGAATTGCCACAGCCGCAGGATAAATGGATAGATACGGTGCATTTTGCCAAGATTGAAGGTGGGCAGGTTTCTAACATTATTTCAAATTATGCCGAGGCATTGTTGGATTTCAGGTTGACCGAAACATCAAGTGTGGCGAATTTGGAAAAAAATTTACAGAGGTGTATGCCGCGAGGGGTAAGTTATAAGATTGTTTCGGCTTCAACGCCGGTGGTTATGGCGGAAGATAATCTTGATATTTTGAATTATAAGCAATTTGCCGAGAAAATTTTGGGACGCCCGATTGAGTTTGAACATATTGGCGGTGCAACGGATTCTCGGGCGTTTGCGGTAAAAGGATCGACAGTGATTATGCATTCGGGTACAGGTGATGGAATGCATGCTTCGAGTGAATATGTGGAAATTGAGAGTGTGAAGCAGATTGCCGATATTCAGATTAAGTTTTTGGAGCATTTGGCAAGGCAGAAATAGCGATACGCTGACAGAGAAAGCGAGGTATAGATATATATGGTGTGGCATGTTTCGGTGATGTGGCATGTAATATCAGTCTGTTTCTTGTTTGTCTTCCGGTAATGGCCATTCTTGCGCGCGGAAAAATTCTTTGCGCTGTTTGCGGCTCATAGACCAAATATTGCCAAGTCCGTTAATCGGTTGCACCGTGTAAAGTGAAGGAAAATCAAAATCGCGACTAAAGAAAATTGAGGTTGTTTTGGTATAATTATTCATTGGGCAAAAGCCATAGAAATCAACTTGCAACAAATTTGCTCCTCGCAGATTTTTGACGGCACCTGCGTATTCTAAACTGGTGTTAATGCGGTCGCTGTCGTCCAAAATAATCATACCACCCGGCGCCAGTGCTTTCACCGCACAAGCCGCACATTCGGCGCGCCGTTTACCGTCAATGACTATCACATCATATTTTTCGTTGTCGGCAAAAATCGTATCTTCATAGCCTTGTTTTTCATCACAATAGCGCATTTGCCAATTTGGTGCTGCAAATTCTTTAGCAAACTTTTCAAACCATTCTGGCTTATCTTCAATACTGATAACCTTCAGTGCCCGCTTGGCCCAATACATGGAGGAATAACCGGTGCCGTATTCAAAAATCTTTTTATCATGGTAGTTAAATTGCGACAAATATTCAATCGCCGGATATGTATACCACGGTATCGGATTACCGTCGCGATCTACACAGATTTTTTCATTCATGCTGCGCTCAATGGCAAAATCTTTCTGCCACATTTCAATAAATTGCTTAAAACGATCGCTATACATTTTACTCTCCTTGCCAACCTTATAACACATTTTATGCAAAAGAAAAGCAAATTTATTCATCTGCAAGTTGTAATGGTATAGATATGTATTGATTTTGAGCAAAAAAAATCCTATATTCTATTTTAGGGATTTAATAAAGGAGTATAAATTCAATGGAAATGAACGAATATAATCATAAATCACCGGTTGAAGTTATGAGCCATGCCGGTACGGCTGTTGATCAAGGTCTACGCAGTTATTTGATTAAGGTGTTTAACTATATGTGGGCGAGTCTACTGATTACGGGCGCAACTGCTTATCTGTTTGCTAATACAAGTCTGATAAATTTGCTTTATAACGTAGATATGCAAGCGCAAACCGTCAGTATGTCGGCAATAGGTTGGATCATTACTTTTGCACCATTTGCGCTGATTTTTGCGTTTAATTATGTGTTGCATAACAAAAGCATGAGTGCCGTGCATACGGTATTTTGGCTGTTTTCTGTGTTGTTTGGCGCTTCAATGGCCTCCATCTTTCTGCTTTACACGGCAAGCAGTATGACTCGTGTATTTCTCATCACAGCTTGCACATTCGGCGCCATGAGCATCTACGGCTATACCACAAAGCGCGATTTAAGCGGTATGGGCAGCTTTTTGCTAATGGGGTTATTTGGCGTCATTATTGCTTCAATCATTAACATCTGGCTTAAAAGCAGCGGCTTATATTATGCCATGTCATATATTTCGGTGCTGATTTTTGTTGGTTTGACGGCGTATGATATGCAAAATATTAAGGCGCTTTACTATGGTCAAGACAGTGAAGATACACGTTCACGCAAAGCTATTATGGGAGCGTTGAGCCTATACTTGGACTTTATCAACCTGTTTATGGCACTGTTGCGCATTATGGGTGACAGAAGATAGTTTTGTAAATGGTCTTTGAAACGCGAAAAGAGCACACCTTGCGATGTGCTCTTTTCTTTTTTTTAGAAGAAGTATCTCTTGTCCGTTGTGGTCTCAAGATATTCGTCGAAGCTCTGCTTCTTGGGATCATAGGCGCCGCCGAGGAACCTCTGATAGCGCGTGATGTGTCCCCAGATGCCGTTGTCGTAATCTTTGGGAGTGAACGACGCACGGGCGAAGAGGTCAGAGAGAATAATGTTTGCAACAGCCGTCTTGTGGTCAATGCCATACAAAATCTCCTGATAGTTGGGCCATCCCATGTTGGAATGGTCAACGATCACATCTCTAAACAGTTTCCAGTTGGCTTTCTTGACTCCCGGCATCAGGTAGCGCTCGGGACGTTCTGACTCGGTTGCGCCGTCAAAGCCCACAGTGTCCTTGGCAAGCGGGCCAATGCTGGCGGCAATGTAGCCGAGGTAAATTTCACTCAGACGAGCCTCCGGAATGGCCTGCCATTTGCCAGTGTAGAACAGAGGACAGTGACAAAGCACGAGATTGACGCGGACATCTTTGAACTTCTCGTCCTTTAACTGCAGCATCCATTCGGCAAGTAAGCGCTTGTCATAGAATGGATTACCGGACACAATGACGAAAGTGACTTCCTCCATGCCTTTACTCTTGGCAAACTCGTAGAGTTCAACCAAGTTGCCGGCCGTGTCATCGTCGTCACACGGTGTGTAGTTCTGATACACCCACTTCTTATCTCCCAGAACGGACATGATAGCATAGTAGCTGTCATACTCCGTCTTGCGGATGAGAATACCCGGCTCGGCGTTACGGTAGAAGAGGTCTTTGAACAATCCCTTATTGCCTTCCTTCCCGCTGGAGATGAACGGCATAATCTGCTTCGTCTTCTTGTAGTAGAAACGGAACATTTCAAAGCCAAAGAATGGCGCAGTCATGACGCCTGAGAAGATATATCCAAACGGATTTTTCATATTCGGCGGCAATTCGTAAAGACTGCAAACGCGGGCAACAGACTTGCCTCCTTGCGCGTTTGTGTATTCAAATTCCATACCAGGCAACAATCCTCCCAACTTTTCCGCCTCGCGGAACATATAGGATGATATTGCCTTAAGCGGACGCGGACGTAACACTTTCACACGCTCAGCCATAAAGGCACGACCTTTGGCATTGCAAGCATAGTTGTTAGACTCGAGAAGAGCATAAAACTCTTCCTCACTTACATTGAGATACTGAAAATAATTAGCCATAAACCTTAGGATTAAATTAATAATATGTTATCGGCTCAATATTAGCCGAATTTTGACAAAAAGTCAAGATGGATTCTTGTTTTGTGATAAAAATTAAAAAAAGATCCTCGTGTCAAGCACGAGGATGACGAGAAGAGATCGAGGATGGCAATAAGGGTGCGAGGACGGTGATAGGGTGCAAGGATGACAATAAGGGAGTGAGGATGACGGTGATAAAAAGGAGGGAGGAGAATAGTACAAAGATGACGGAGAATGATGAGGGAGCTGTATATAAGGGCTTGACTTTGGTTGTTTTATTATTTAGTCTTGGCGCCAGAAAAGTTATAATTTTAGCAAAATGAATTATTTAAAACTATTATGGTGTATGAAAAAATTTCTGATTTTTTTACTTTGTGTGGTGCTTGCGTTGCTTTTTGTCGGCTGTTCTGCTTTTGACAGCGCACCGATTAATCCTAAAATTTTAGGTGTTGAGTATATTCAGCAAGAGCGTGGTTTGATTTTTGTGGAAATTGATTCAATGCGATATCCGGTGACCTCAGTGTTTACCGGAGAGACGTATCCTCGGGTTGGCGGGTTTGAAACGATTGAACCGGTTGATGGTATGTTGGTAACTGTGGCAAATTTTGGCGGTCGTGAGTATGTCGGCGTACAATTTATGCAGGGCGAATGGAATGAGGCGCAGATTGAAGATGTGTTTCGTCGCAATTATACGTTTGGTGTGGTTTTATTGGCTATGATGCTTATTTTCGTGATTTATGTATTTATTATTATCGCTCGTGAAGATATGCGCAAAAGCAGAGAATTGAATAAAACTTAATGAGCTTATGAATGTATGGGGTAAATTTATAATCATTATAGTACTGGCTGTATTGATTATGTTTTTTATTAAAAAAATTGTTCAATCCGTGTTTAATTTGATAACTGCTATCAAAGCGTCAAGGAACAGAAATCATGGGACAAATGCAGAGTCTTGCGAGGTTGTTATTAATGAAAAAACAAAAAAGTTGGAGAACTGCAAAAACTTTATTAAGTTGCCTTTTTAAAAGTCTGCTTAAAGTTATCAGAAATAAATCAATATTAAAAATCCCCCGCCGCTGGAGAGCCGCGAGGGATTTTTTTGTGTTTTGGCGGAGATGATTATTCTGAATGTAAGGGCATTACTCTATTTAGCAATGTAATGCCATTGAATCCGAAAGTTTCTATCCTAATAAAAAAATATACAAAAAACGCTTGACTTTTGTCAACAGGGGCAAAGTTATATTGAATAGAAATTATTTATATAATCATTTGTTAAATTTAAAGAAAGCCGGAGAGAACCTCTGCTCGTTAAAGTCGAGAAGATATTGTTTATGTATGGTAAATTGAGTGATCATGAGGTTTTGGGTTACGCTCTTCGCCGCAATCGTTCATGGTGGCGTGGAATTATTAATTGGGGGCGTTGGGCCTTGGTTTATGGTGTTTTGGGAATTTTAGCTTTGGAGTTTAATTTTCCGAAAATTGCAAATGCTTGTTTTTGTGCGGTGATAGTTAGTATTTTAGGCGCTGTTGTTTATTATGTTATCTTATGTCTTGGCATAGTTAAGAAGACTGAATGTAAAGATGCAGATGACATTGAGCGTTACAAACAAGATGTTAAGCGTGGTAAATATCATCTCACTGCATATGAAGAGGAAACCTATGGTCTTTAAATAAGTGTGCTATGATATCTTATGTTTATATTGTTGTGGCAGTTGTTATAATGATTGCCGGTTTGGTTGGCATGGTGCTTTTTCTGATTTGGATTTTTCGCGGGCAGGTTGAAATTCGTCGTGATTTAGCCAAGATCATTGAAAGGGAAAGAGCTTTATTCGAAGCCGAAGAAAGAAACAAGGTGTGATGTAAGGAATATTTTGGTTTTTTACTATTTAACATTCTAGAATGATAACCTTCATAGCTGATAAACTTTTTGTTAAACGGAATTTACCTACCACTTTCACTGGCGGTTGTTATTGTTTTTTTAACTCTTTTTCGCTACGCTTTCAGACATCGGAAAGGAAAACAAAAAAATGACAGTTTGCAACGAAAAAATTAATCCTGAAACACTTAAAAAGGCCGAGCAAATCATCGTAGATTTGCAGGTTGAATTGCAAAATTATATTGCCGGTGGCAGTGGTCCTTTTTTAGCGGCCATTTATGATGAAAACGATCGTCTGATAGCCAAAGCCGCTAACAGCGTGGTGAGTGAAAATTGCAGTCATAATCACGCCGAAATGAACGCCATCAAAGCGGCAGAAAAAGTTTTGAACACCTATGATTTATCGTCCCGTAATTTGAAGTTGTATGTTACGGCAGAGCCTTGCATTATGTGTTTGGGCGGCATTATGTGGTCGGGCATAAAGGAAGTTTATTATGGCGTTTCTTCCAAGCGCGTGGAAGAAATTACCGGCTTTGATGAAGGCTTTAAGCCTGATTGGCTGAACGAATTTTCCCGTCGCGGTATTAAGGTATATGGCGAAATAGCGACCGAAGCGGGCGAAAAAGTTTTGCATGATTATGTTGCGGCCGGTCGTAAAGTATATAAACCGGAAAGATGATTTCTCTGATTAAAAAATCCCCTTTAGGCTATCTTTCCTAAAGGGGATTTTTGTTTCCGCCTAATATGTTTAATAACTACGGGCGTAGATGACGTCCATCGTTGCCGGTTTACCGGTGAGCAAACACGGACCTTCTGTGCCGCTTTGGTCAAACGGAATGCAACGTATAGTGATTTTCATCGACTTCAAAATTTCTTCTGTTGCCGCATCGCCGCACCATTTGCCGCGTACAAATGCCACTTTACCTTGTTTGCCGTCTTCAATCCATTCGTTAGAGTTGGCAAAATAAGCGGCAAACGCTTCCGGTGTGGTAATGTCGGTGCGTACATTGGCATTCAAACGTGCTTTGGCGCGGGCAAACATTTCAGCTTGCAAGGCTTCCAAGCGTGCACCGGTTTGCGCCGTAAAATCAGCAGCGGACATTATTTTTTTGCCTTCCGGTTTGCCTAAATAAATACGCTCTTTAACCATTAATCCGGCGGAATCAACATCGCGGGCGCCGATTTCGCATATCATCGGTGCGCCTTTTCTAATCCACTCCCATGATTTATCTTGGCTTGGCTTATCGCGCGCATCAATTTTAACGCGAATCTTTTCACCGAATGCGGTTTGTGCTTTAAGCTGTTGTTGCAGATTTTCAATATATGCCATAATGCGTTCGGCATCTTCCGGCTTTTTGATAATCGGCACAAATACCACCTGATACGGGGCAATATGCGGCGGAACGACCATGCCGTCATCATCAGCGTGGCTCATAATGGCACCACCGATAAGACGCGTGGAAACGCCCCACGAAGTTGTGTAAGCATATTCTTGTTCGTTGTTTTGATTCACAAATTTAATATCGGCTGACTTAGCAAAGTTTTGCCCCAAAAAGTGCGAAGTACCGGCTTGCAATGCTTTGCCATCCTGCATCATTGCTTCAATGCAATAGGTGTCAATGGCGCCCGGAAACTTATCGTATTCCGGTTTGCGTCCCGAAATAACCGGCATAGCCAGAGCGTTTTCAGAAAAATCACGATAAACTTCAAGCATTTTAACGGTTTCCTGTTCGGCTTCCTTCATGCTGGCGTGCACGGTGTGTCCTTCTTGCCACAAAAATTCACGTGTGCGCAAAAACAGACGCGGACGCATTTCCCAACGCACCACATTGGCCCATTGATTGAGCAAAATCGGCAAGTCGCGATACGAATTAACCCAGCGTGCAAATGAATCGGCAATAATCGTTTCACTGGTCGGGCGCACAATCAGCGGCTCTTCTAAAGGAGAGGCCGGTTTGAGCTTGCCGTCTTCGCTGACCAAACGCGAATGCGTTACCACAGCCATTTCTTTGGCAAACCCCTCCACATGGTCCGCCTCTTTTTGGAAAAACGACAGAGGAATAAACATTGGAAAATAATAGTTTTCGTGACCGGTTTCTTTGATTTTTTCATCCAAAACACGTTGAATGCGCTCCCAAATACCATAACCCCAAGCCTTCATTACCATACAACCCGGTGAAACCGAGTTTTCAGCCATATCGGCTTCAGATACAACTTCCTGATACCACTGCGGATAGTTTTGTTTGCGTGTTGTTCTCATTGCCATTGTTATTCTCCTATCTTAATTCGCCGCCGGTCTTTTTGCCGACTTCAACAATTACTTTATTCATCAAATTTTCGATATCTTTATCGGTAAATGTCTGCTCAATCGGTTGGAAAGTCAGGCTGATGGCCACAGACTTTTTGCCGGCCGGCAGATTTTCGCCTTCATAAATATCAAAAATACGCACATCGGTAATGTGATTACGATCGGCATTGTGTGCGGCCGCTAAAATGGAAGCAGCAGTTACATTCTTATCAACAACGAATGCCAAATCTTTATCAACCGGTTGAAAAGCCGAAAGTTCTAACTTTTTGCGTGCTTTATCCGAGGATTTGCGCGGCAACGGAATATTATCTAGATTGACTTCAAATGCCATAACGCGGGTTTTGATATCAAGCGCTTTTAAAATACTTGGATGAATTTCACCGAACCAAGCCAAAACATTTTTGCCCAAACGAATGGTGCCGGAACGTCCTGGATGGTAATAATCCGGCGCATCAGTTGTGATTTGCGGATTATCAACCGGTCCGTTGGCTGCAGCGATAACGGCTAAAGCGTCGGCTTTGGCATCAAACAAATCATAAGTGCGTGCCGAGTGAGCCCAATCTTTTTTGGCAGTTTGACCGGTACGAACGCCGCTGGCCGAGATGTGTTGTTCTGTCGGATGGCGGCCGTCGAAGACAGGTCCGACTTCAAACAAAGCTAAATTACTATAACCGCGTGCAATATTGTTTTTAACAGCGGTCAAAAGGTTAGGCAGAATTGACGGGCGCATTTCATCCATTTCTTTAACAATAGGATTTTGCACCATAACAATATCGTTATTTTGGCGGAAATATTGGGCAATATCGCTGTCGGCAAAGCTCCATGTGACGGTTTCATACATACCGCGTGAAGCCAGTTCATGCTTTACCACCATGGCATTATGC
>JAZNQW010000050.1:0-12690 GCA_045590435.1 Alphaproteobacteria bacterium
GTCGTCAATGGTCATGTTCAAAACGTCGGCAATTGATTTATCCTTATACTTGACCTCCAGCGTTTCGCGATTATATCGTGTGCCGTGACAAGCATCACAAGGCACATACACATCCGGCAAAAAGTTCATTTCAATTTTCATCACGCCGTCACCTTTGCAGGCTTCGCAACGTCCGCCCGGCACATTAAATGAAAAATAACCCGAGGTATAACCACGCGCTTTGGCTTCCGGCAAACCGGCAAACCAATCGCGAATATTGGTGAAAACACCGGTATATGTGGCCGGGTTGGAACGCGGCGTGCGCCCAATCGGCGATTGGTCAATATCAATCACCTTATCAATGTTTTCAACGCCTTTGAGTTTGTCATACGGACCGGGGGCCACGCGTGAGCCGTTTAATTCCTTATCAATTGCCTTAAACAGTGTTTCCAAAATCAGTGACGATTTTCCGCTGCCGGAAATGCCGGTAACGCAAGTCAGCGTGCCGAGTGGAATTTTGACGTTAACGTTTTTCAAATTATTGGTGCGCGCACCAATCAATTCCAAAAATTTGCCGTTGCCTTTACGCCGTTTGGCCGGCACTTCAATCTGTTTTTTGCCGTTTAAATATTGCGCGGTTAAGCTGTTTTTGTTTTTCAAAACCTCATCCACCGTACCGGCTGCAACCACTTGTCCGCCTTTAGAACCGGCTTTCGGTCCCATATCAATCAAATAATCGGCGGCGCGCATGGCATCCTCGTCATGCTCCACCACAATCACAGTGTTGCCGATATCACGCAAGCGGGTTAAACTATCGAGAAGTTTATCGTTGTCGCGCTGGTGCAAGCCGATTGACGGCTCGTCCAAAACATACATCACGCCGGTTAAGCCGGTGCCGATTTGTGAGGCCAAACGAATCCGTTGCGCTTCACCGCCCGACAGGGTGCCGGATTGGCGCATCAGCGACAGATAATCAAGCCCAACATTGTTTAAGAAGCTGAGCCTTTCAACAATTTCTTTAATGATTTTATGGGCAATTTCGCGTTTTTGCGGCGTTAATTGTTCTTCTACACCGGAAAACCATGCCAGCGCTTGTTTGATAGATACATCAGACGCTTCAATAATATCTTTGCCGCAAATTTTAACTGCCAACGCTTCCGGCTTTAAGCGTTTGCCGTGACAAACTTCGCACGGTGCCGCCGATTGATATTGCGCCAACTCATCACGCACCGCCGCCGAATCTGTTTCCAAAAAACGCCGTTCCATATTCGGAATCACGCCCTCAAACGGTTTATCTGATACCCATTTGGAAAACACCATCGGCACGCATTTGTTGCCCGAACCGTATAAAATCGTTTCTTGCGCATAGGCCGGCAAATCTTTCCACGGCGTTTTGTTGGAAACGCCTAAATAATCGCACAAACTGTTCAAAGTTTGGCGATAAAAAATGGAGTGACTGCTGACTGACCACGGGGCAATGGCTCCGTTTGCCAAGCTCAAATTTTCATTCGGGACCACCAATTCCGGATCCATATATAAACTGGCGCCCAAACCGCCACAATGCGGGCAAGCCCCTTCCGGATTATTAAAAGAAAACAGGCGCGGTTCAATCTCGGCAATGGTAAAGCCCGAAACCGGACAGGCAAATTTGGAAGAAAAAGTGGCACGCGATTTATCGGCCAGATTTTCCACATATAACAGACCGTCACTGAGTTTAAGCGCCGTTTCTACCGACTGTGCCAAACGCGTGGTAATGCCGTCTTTAATGATGATGCGGTCAATCACAACTTCAATATTGTGCTTTTGGTTTTTATTTAACTCCGGCAGTTCATCTATATTATAAATTTCGCCGTCAATCTCCAGACGCTGAAAACCTTTTTTTTGCAACTCGGCAAATTCTTTTTTGAACTCACCTTTTTTGCCGCGTGCCATCGGCGAAAGTAGAATCAGCTTTGAACCGGCCGGATATGCCAAGATTTTATCCACAATTTGCGTTGCCGACTGCGCCTCAATCGGTAAACCTGTCGCCGGCGAATAAGGCGTACCGGCACGCGCCCATAACAGGCGCATATAGTCATAAATTTCGGTAATGGTGCCCACTGTAGAGCGCGGATTGTGCGAAATGGTTTTCTGCTCAATCGAAATAGCCGGCGACAAGCCTTCAATGGAATCAACATCCGGCTTACTCATCAAATCAAGAAATTGGCGGGCATAAACCGACAGGCTTTCCACATAGCGACGCTGTCCTTCGGCATATATCGTATCAAACGCCAGCGACGATTTACCACTGCCCGACATACCGGTAATAACCGTCAGCTTGTTTTTGGGAATATTCACGTTAATGTTTTGTAGGTTATGTTGCCGTGCACCCTTAATTTCAATATATTTACTTTCCGCCATTTTTTTTGCTCCAAACTGAGCGGTTATATATACCCTTTTTAGCGTTAACGCAATAGTTTATTGCAAAAATTACCGATATCTGGTTTGCTGTTATGAATACACAACCTCTATCAAGGATATCGAAATAAAGGGCAGACTTATGAAACTATTATATTACTGTGCCGAAGAATCACTCGTATCGCTGTTGCTTGGTGTACTGGTTTCCTGATCAACCTGATTTTGCAGTTGATCAACATTTTTACGCAATTCACGCAAAGATTCTTCAATCTCGGCCTGAATTTCATCAGCTGAGCGAATATCAATTTGTTCGTCTCCGATTGTATTGTTCGTTTCTGTCGTTCCAATAACCTCAGGTTGGATATATCCGCCTTGTGCAGCGGCCGCTTCCATTGCCCGTTGTTCTTCATATACGCGTTGACGTTCCGCCATCACCGCTTCACGAGCTTCTTTTTTGGCTTTGAATGTTTCTTGTCTGGTCTTAACCTTTTGCTTGTGGTCCTGCTTATGTTGACTGAATTGAGCTTTCATCTGTTTTAAAGATACTCTTTCTCCGGCCTGAGCTTCAATGGTGCTGAACAGTAATAAAGCCGATATAACCGCCATTAATATTTTTTTCATCTGACATAGACTCCTTGTTTGGTTACAGAATGATTTTATTATATAAAGAGATTTCTTTAAAATCAAGAGCTGTTTTGGATAGGTAAAATACCTAATTAATAAAACTCGGTAAGGGTTAATTAATTTTCTCGAGCAGACCGTTTTGATATTGATACACCGCATAACTCTCACTTTTCGACGGCACACCGTTATGAAACATAAATTTACCCAAATCGGTTTTGACCTTGCCGTTATTGGCCGCCTTTGACAGCTTACCATAATCAAAAGAACCGCTTTTTTGCACCAGTGCCGCCCACAATTTAACTGCTTCATAACCATAAAGTGCCAAACCATCGGTTTCAAAACCGCTAAGCCGTAACTTAACAAGCGTTTCGGCAAATTCCGGATCATCATTTTTCCCGCGCAGGGCCAGAACATATGTGCCTTCCGCCAACTCTTCCATATTTTTTAAATAGTCATCCGTTGCCTGATATTTATTGATGAAAATTTTCATTTCCGGATCAAGCGATTTTAATTGGCGAGCTAATTTGCGAATATTCTTCGGTGTGCCGGTTAAAAAGGCAATATCGTTACCGGACTTAATAATTTGTTTTGCCAACGCTTTATAATCGCCGTCGGCCATATCATAAGTATAATTTTGCAACACCACCGATTTACCGTGTTTGGTAAATTGCGCGGTAACGGCTTCCGCTGTTTCAACGCTTTGCAGTTGACGCGGATTGCTGACAACAGCCACCTGAACACCGGCAAAATGCGCATTGTAAAAATCAAAAAAATCCGCCGCCTGCTGAGAGGTATAACCCAACATTTTAATCAAACCGCGTTGTATGGTTTTGCCCTCTCTCTCATCCACCGTCGTTGGAATAATTTGGAAAATTTTGGCCTTAGCATAAATTTCGGCCACTTCGGCAAAAGAATTGGCACAATAGGGACCGATTACAAGGTCAATTTTTTTATTTTGCCCGAGAGAAAGCATTTGTGCGGTTGAAACGGCAATATTATTGTGGCACTGGTCATCAATATCAAGCACTTTGATTTTTTGCTTTTTCAACCCGCCGGCGGCGTTGATTTCTTCCACCGCTTTTTTGGCACCGCGCGTTAATTCCTGTCCTTGCACCGCATAGGCTCCGGCTTTCGGCGTAATCAAGGCTATTGTCACTTCGGCCGCCGCCAAATGCGTCATTAAACCCAAAAACAATACTGTATATATTCCTAAATACTTCATAAACAAAATCATAACAAATAAAAACGAATTTGCAAGAGTTTGCACGGTTTTACATTGACAAGCGGGGGACAAAATGCTACATTTATCGCGGCTTATGTATAATGATAGTAGATTATTGATTGTTTATAATTATTGACGGATAAGGATTAATCCCCTGAAAACGTGAATACGCGCAATCATAAACGTCGAATCCGTTAGACATAGGTTTATTCATTTAAATTTATAATTTTATGGTTAAATCAATTTCCAGTCTGCTTTCTGACGCATTTGTCTTTGTGTTCAGATTGCTCGTGTTTATTGTGTTCGGCAATCCGTTGTCGATGTTCCTTCTTAATCTTCTGGCACCGCGTAAAACCGTCCAGTTTGCCCGCAATCCGCATTATTTCGGACCGAAACTCAGTGCTTTTTATGAGCGGCAAGCCCTCAAATGGCCGTTTTTCTGGGCAAAATGGTGGATGAAGTTGGATGATCTTTCCGGTTATTCGGTCAATTGGCAAATTAAGTATTTCCTCAAGGTATCCTTCAAAAACAAAACTGAGGTGGAAACTTTGAAAGCCATGCAGAAGAATAAAATCTTCTGGCCGGATCCGTATGAGAAATTATTTTTCGATTATGGTAAACGTAAATTGCCGCTTGAAAAGGAATTGCGATCTCATACATACGGAGAATGTGTTGTCTGTCATTATGCCTATGTTACGGTAGATGAATTTATGATGCGGCATGTGCGACTGAGTTATAAGGCCTTTGAAAGTGTTGTCAATCGCGCAGTTATAAATGACGATATGCGTACGGAACTGAAAAAATACTTGGCCGCCGGCGCAATTAATGCCCCTCATCTTGACATTCTGATAGATGCCGTCTCAACTCAAAGTTCCGGTGGCGATTTGCAAATGCTCGGTATTTTAATCGACTATGTAAAACGCTATAATTTGCAAAGCGAACACTGGAAACGCATTAGAGATCAGTATCCGGAACAATTTATAGAATTGTTGGAAGAAGCCGCACGCTCAAATAAACAGGTAAAATTTGTGCGCTCGCTGAAAGACACTGCTGAAGACCGTGCAAAATGGGAAATTTTCTGCAAGGAAACAACAGAGATTTTGCCGGTGTCACAAGGAAAAATGACATTCTGGCAGTATGATATTTTCCACGAAACGGAACATCAACTTTGCACCGACGCTATTTTGGCATTTTTGCGACGCTCCGACAAAACACTGTGGAAAGCTGTGTTTGAGAGAGAAACGCTTGACGACACTGTTCTTATGGAGATAAGTTGCCGCCCAAAATGGTGGGCTGTTTATACTGAAGTTAAACAGGCAAAAAAGGATTAATTCTTCTTTAACTTAAAAAGCCGACGGATTTTTATCCGTCGTCTTTTTTTTCAGATATTTGTTTATTAATAAAAATAATAACGTGCACCAAGCGTGAACTCTTTGGAATTCTTATAATTATCACTATCCGACAACGAATAGCGGAACATAGCACGCAATCCCCATTCCGGTGTCGGATTTAATTCACCGCCCATACCGAGACGCAAGGTGTTGCCGGTATCTTTCTCTTTTTTACCCGCATATTTCAATTTACTGGAAATGCGACCATAGCCGACAGAACCTAAAATAGCACCTTCATTAAAGTTCCAACCGTTAATCAAAACATCTGCGCCATAGCCATACAGACGGCCGCGCGAAGTAGCGTTACCGAAGTGCTTTTTTTCACGCATGGAGCGTTCGGCAAACAATTCAAGTGAGCCCATATCAATCAATTTAACACCACCGTTAATGGATGCAATATCGTAATTATCCGGATAAATATCGGCCACATTCGGCGTCATATTTACATAATCGAATCCGACATACGGCACATATTCACCGGCTTTTGCGGCAGTGGCACTTAGCAACAAAGCACCGGCCGCCAATACTAAACTTTTTTTCATAGTTATATCTCCCATTGTCGTTATTTTTTTATAATATAACCGCCAAAGTCTAACTTTTCGTTAAGGCGCAACAACAAAAATTGATTTGACAAAAAATAATTTCTACACTATATTAGTTCCAATTCACTTAATTATTAATTTAAACTTTATTTTTATGAAGTGGACTCTAGAAATTTTCTGGAAACGACTGCTTGTGATTTTAGGAATAGCCGTGGTTTTCAGTTTGTTGCTGTTTGTCAGCAAAATGACTAATTTGCACGCCATACTGTGGTGTGTTACCATTACTGCTTTGTGCGCTTACGGTTGGTATATGGAAAAATTTTCCTATCGTAGGTCAGTGTGCTCAAAATTGATCGGCGTCGGTTTGTTTTTATCCGGCATTGCTCTGGCGACAATTATTTGCCTTATTTGCGGCGTTGTCATGGAATATCTCTTTGATTGGTATTCCGTTTATTGGGAACTGACCGCGCTGAAGGGGGCCGGCTTATGTTTGGGTATCAGAGTTCTCTATGAACTTGGCAAGGCTTCGGCTTGGTGGTTTGATCCGTTGCAGATGATTTACACTTGCTTGATGTGGCTGTTTATTCTTTGCTTGGGTATTATAGCCGGCTGGGCATTAATCTTATTTGTTTGGCCATTGTTGCCGATTTGAATGTAACTTAAATTTCTAACTTCTTTATTATTATGGGTTATGGGATACGTTAGAGAACTATTACAGCGCCATTTTTCAGCTAAGTTCTGGAAAGGCGTAGGTGTTGTGTTTCTTTTAGCATTGCAAATTTGCGCTGTGATTTTCGGCTTTTCGGTAACAACCGGCTGGGGATTGCGTGTTTTGGGAACAATAATCATCTTTTGGCTTATTTGTTCCGGCGCTGCTGATGGTGACGGTCTGACAAGTTCTGCCTTAAAGTGGGCAACCTTCGGAACCTGTGTGATGTTATCGGTACTCGGGGTGCTGTGGTTAATCGGGTTGCTCGTTGAGCTAATCCTGCCTCCCGCCAGTTTGCCTTCTATTGAAAGCACAATGTTTTACGGCTTTTTGGGTATTGTCGTTTTAGGCATAGTGCTCGGTTGCTTGTTTGTTCTGTTGCGTGAAGGTATTTGGGAAGGCAAATGGCAGAAACCACTGGAAAGACTGTTTAGCTGTTTCAAGTGGTTAATCGTGTTAGCAATCGCCGGCACACTGATTTGGGCGTTTGCAACTTATTTGCTACCTATTATTCAATGATTCTTTTTTATTTTTGAAAAGCCGCGGGCCTTATAAGGTCTGCGGCTTTCTTTTATTATTCGTCTTCTTTCAAACCTTGCAGCACTTGTTCAAGTTCTTCGTCTTCTTGTTGCTGCTTTGATAATTCCTGTTGTTTTTGCATCATCTTTTTGAAGTTCAACTCCACAGCTTCTCCTATTTTTTCGTTATTCTTGAAGACACCATTTTGGTTATATTTATAAACATTAACCGAGTTGTTCTGGGTAATATCTATAACTTCCTGCAAACCTAAGAATATCGGATCCTGACATTCCGGTTTTTCTTCAGATAACGGATCACTCAAACATGCTTTTTGCTCAGGAAAAATACCGAACAAATTATTTACCGAAACTTTTCCGGTACCGGTCAGATAGTCATTCTCACGCTTCATATCAAAAACTCCGGATATTTCCGCATTTGAAAATTTAATCTTAAATTCCATTTTCAATAGGGCTTTTTCCATAATATCATCCATAATTTCAGCAAACTCGGCATCATATTTTGACGAATCCGGTGTTGTTTCACTTTCCATAGCCGCTTGTTGAATATTAATGAAATCCAGCAATCTGACCAGATTTATGTTATTCATACTGTATTTAATTAAAATAGCACGAGGTTGTTTATTTTTTTCAATCATATTACCGGAAAACGATATATTATTGATGACCGTTTTTGAAATAATATCAAACTCGTTGTCTTTATTTAAGCGAATATCGCCTTTCATATCAATATCAAAAACCAAACCGGCATTCATAAAGTCAACATTAATTTTTATGCCTTTAGCCAACGCTCTTGATTGAGAACCGATAAAATTTTTTAAGTTTTGTATGCCTTGAGTGTAATCAAATTCGCCATCCGGTGATACTTTATATTCGAATAAAGCCGCTTGTTGTTCTGACTTAACTTGAACCGAAACCAGCGGCGAAGCTATATTCAGTGTATCTATAGTAGCATCCACACGATATTTTAACTTATCTTTATCTTGCTCCACCTTTTGCGAGTAATTGAATTCTTTCAAATTACCCAGCTCATTTTTCAAACCGGTAGTCGGATCTTTCTGCACATATACGGCATCGCCGATACGCATCGTATCGGCACTGATTAAACCGAGTTCGGGAACAATGGTTGTTTCTTCCGAAAAATTCTTGATTTCAATATCTTTAAAAAATGCAAAAGATGTAAAATTATAAAATTGAGCTAAAATTTTGTTCGGCGAATCGTTGGTTATTTTATATTGAGGTTTGCCGGCAAAATCTCCTATTTTTTTGCAAATCGGCGTGGTGGCCGGAATGGTTGAGGTGACGGTTTTGGTTTCTACCGTCATTTCATTTTCATCCGTCGGTGACGGCTTATACTCCACCTGTTCTTCTTCAACCGTAACTTCCGGATAACTGATTTTGCAATTTTCATCTTTAATTTCAACTTCCACCGGCGCACCATATAAAGTCGATAAGGCTTGTGCTATTTTTGAAGATGTTTCGCCTTCAGCATGAACCGGAAATGAAATTAAGGCACTTAATGCACCACACATCAAACTTATCTTTTTCATAATTTTTACCTTTCATTTTGCAAAAAAATACTGTCTGCAATACATATTGCATTATTTTATTTGCCTTCGCAAGTTATTTTTTCAGAGCTTACAAATTTGAAATGTTTTACTCTTTATCTATTGATAAGCTGAGCCATTTTCCTTTGGTATCGCGGTAATGCGCTTTAGCGTCATAATATTTGACTTTAAGGTCTAAGTGCTTGGCAGTCAGCTTTCCCATGGCCTGCAACACTTGCAGACCTGCCACATAATAATCATGGCGCGCTTTTACTTCATTAACCTGTGATATCAATAATGCCTGATATGCATTCAACACATCTAAAACCGTGCGGTTGCCGAGCGCCTCTTCTTTTTGTGTCCCTTCCAAGGCAATGGCCGAGGCTTTTACCTGCTCTTGAATAGAAGAGATATTGGCCTTTGAGGTTTCCATCATCTCCCAACTGCTGGTGACGCCAAGTTGCACGGCATTTTCTGCCGCGCGTAAATCTTCTTCCGCCGCCCAACGTTGGTATTTACTTTTGCGAATGGCCGCTCTTGTAGCCCCACCGGCATAAAGCGGAATACTCATATCTACCGTATATTCGGTGCTCTTTGTCGTCGGATCATAGCCGGTATGGGTTGATGACTTGTTTTTGGCCGTGGCGGCAGTAAATGATACTTCCGGTAACAATGCGCCGGTTTGGCTGTTCACATTATATTTGGCGGCTTTTAGTGCCTTTTGGGCCGCCTGTAATGCGTAATTATTTTCTTCGGCATAGCGTAACGTATCGGCATAATTGGTTGGAAATAATTTACTTAAATTTTCCGGGAACTGCACTTTTTGCGGCTCTTTGCCGACAACGTCAAGATAATTGGCACGAGAGATGGCTAAGTTACCTTCGGCATAAACCAAATCAGACCGTGCTTGAGCGTAACTGGCGCGTGACTGAGCCACATCCGTACGGGTAACTTCACCAACGTTATAACGAGCCAGAGTTTCATCCAATTGTTTTTTTAATAGTTTCTCATTGTTCTTTTGTAGGTTGACTATTGCTTCATCACGCACAACATCTAAGTATGCCGTGGAAGCATCAAATAAAACGGCTTGTTCAACGTTCGCCAAATTAAACAGTTCTGCCTTAGCGGCATAGTCAGCCGACTTCACGGCATTATAAGTTTGGAAGCCACTGAAAACGGATTGTTTGATAACACCGCCGTAATTTTTATTATGGCCATCTACCGTTGGTCCTTTGCCGCCCCCCATACGTGAACCGTTAGAATGCGTATCGCTGTATGAACCTTGCAATGCAACGGTTGGTCTGAAACCCGACCGAGCCAGAGCTGAATCTTCATTCTTAGCGCCACTTGCCGCACGTTCACCCGAAAGTACCGGATTGGTATTATAAGCATTGCTCATTGCTTCAAAAATTGTCTCAGCATTTGCATTTGCGCTCCATACTGAACCAAGTAGCAGAGCCAACATCATTTTTTTATTCATTAATTTCACCATTATCTATGTCTTCCGATATCGGGTATAACGCCGATTAGGCCTAAAAGCAAACGGATTTTCAATTTATTAAACAATAAAATTAACTTAGAGGTATGTATATTGCCAACAAAACCGTTTGATGTGACATGATAAAAAAACCGCCGGCGAAAACCGGCGGCTCAGATATATATTTGCTTATTGCTCTCTTGGCGGACGTGCCGGTGCAAATACCTGAACATCATCCAAGGTACTGTCGGTACACTCGCTACCGTTACAACTTTTCATAATTGTTGTTTGACGGCTACGATTTAATCCGCGCACGTTAATTGACGGCACATAGCGATCAACTATCGTCAGTTTGAAGGTTAAGAAAGCAATATTGCTGTTTTTATCCATGGCGTAAATCTTGATTTGATATTCGCCATCATCTCCCGGCATAGCCACACCGTCCAGTGTTCTGGTTGCTGCATTGTAACGCAACCACTTCGGTAACGGCGAATCGTCAATTAAGCCCGCCTTGGTAACAAATTGACCGGTACGCCATCCCATTTTTCCGAACACGGCTTCAGGAATGCCGATTTTAATGTGTTCACCTGTTAAATAGGTAACATCCGGCAACAATTTTTCTGATGACAGATTAACCGGCGGACGACGTGTCGGTAAATTCAACAGATACGGCCGAGGTTCCGGCGAAAATTCGCCCTTGCGCCATTTTTCAAGTGTGGCACGCAAATTAATAGCAATGGTAGCCGGCGATTCATTGAGCATATAATACGGCACGGCATCTAAACCGATAGTAGCATATAAAGCACCAAGCGAATCCTCCAAATCAACATAAGCGAGCGAAGCCTTGGTTTCGTCGGCAATAGCGCGAGCGGCTTCTAACTTACTTTTAGATGATTTTGCGCCCTTGTTGGCTGTGATATCTTCGGCAATATTTTCCGAAGTACCGGCAATTTCCATGGCAATTTGGTAATCTTCGGTGGCTGACGTGTAACGTGCCCAAGCAATATACACTTGGTTCAAAATCAGTGACGTCATACGTTGGCGACGAAGCGTTGCCAGTGTTTGCTCGTTGGCATCACGAACCTGCTCGTAAACCGTCATTGCCGTCTGATTAGCGGCATGACACCACTTTTTATTATATGCCAGTTGGTTGTTCATATAGCTACCGGCATCATCATTACGGAAATTATCGATGATGATTTGCAAGTTATCCGACGTGGTCAGTAAGTCATGAACTTTCAACTCCGGTCGGTTGGTTAAAGCCAGCCATTCCAGTTTGCCGAGTTCCGACTTCATTTCCGGCAGTGAGAAATTACCATATTCTTTGCCAACCAGTGTAAATTCGGTAGCCGGATGTAAGCCCATGATTGAAGCCAGACGTTCATGTGCGGTTTCCATATCACGTTTCAAATCAGACAATTTTTGCACGGCTTCCATATATTCGCGCTTTTTAACCAAATCTTTGGTTTCCGGCATTTCGCCGTTTTTAGCCTGATCTTTGGCTTGAGCATTCATCTCGTCTACTTCCAAAGTCATGTATTCAATAGTGGAATCAATAACCGGCAACAAACGTTGTGCCGTAATGGCTTTCCAGTATAAAACACGAGCTTCCTGCATAATGTTCTGAATAACTTTACGACTGATTTCAACAGAAACGTTTTGTTTAAACAACTGGTCGTGATTCATGTAATACAAAGTTGAAATATCAAGTAAGTTCCATGCCACTTTCAAATCCGGGCTGGTATCGCTGTAATTGGTGTTAATATAACCGGCATTCGAAGCAATGTCCGGTAATTGAGCATACGCAGATTTTCCGGCTTTAAGCAGGCTTTCCTGATAACGAATCACACGACCCGTATAATTGTATTTTAACGCCAGCGCAATAGCCATATACATATCTATCGGCTTTTTAATTTTGGTTGGCGTTTTGGCATACATGTTCTGCATATCCGAATCGTAACGAATGGCTTTATCCCAATCTTCGTAATATGCGGCGTCCGGCCCGCTGATGTAACTCACGGTGGCCGGCTCGGCAACTTCCTGTCGGTTCATACACGACACAACGGCTAACGCCCCAAATATCAAACAAAACAATTTTTTCATGTTTGTCCCCTTTTATTCGTCTATAATCTATGGTTATAATAATCTGTAAAAATTAACATTTTATTACACTTTTACTTTTATTATAACAAGTAACAGAAATTTTAGGATTAACGGACCATGGTTTCAATATTAGGCACTTTATTTAAGTATAAAGAAAAAGAAT
>JAZNQW010000051.1:0-6879 GCA_045590435.1 Alphaproteobacteria bacterium
TGACCTTAGTCTTTCCTTGTAATGCGGGGCCCTTCGCCCCCGCCTCGTCGTCTTCGGCGCGCTTTGGTCAGTTTCCTTCCCTTGCTTGCCGGACGTCTTCGGGCTTTGCAGACAAAAACAACATTTAGAGGTTGTTTTTGCTTAGCAGCTACCAATGACGTGCTCTACCACTGAGCTACAACGGCAATGTTTCAACATCATCTTCTCCCAAAATACATAGAACTTTTAAAAAATCAACCTATTTTTTTTAATATTCGCAAAATTTATGTAAAATTTTTACTTTTAGCACTTATAATGCAACCATATGTTGGCAAAATTTTATGAAATGAGGTTAAAATGTCTGCACGTAAAACAGAAAAAAATATTGAAATTTCAAATACTTCATCCGAACCAAAAAAGCGCTCAACTTTTGGTTTACACCAATTCATCATAATTTTCAGCGTAGCATGGTTCGGAGTGGTTGCTGTTTATATTACCCAATTTTTCGGATGGAGTAATTTGTTTTCAATGGTTCCAAACGAATTCAGCGGCTTTATGGCCGGAATTACTTTACCGCTAGCTATTATTTGGGTAATTATGGCCTATATTGACCGCGGCAACAACTTTCGTCATGAAACAGAACTGTTGCAAAATTCCCTCAATCAAGTCATTTTCCCCGATTCCAACGGTAGTGCAGCCACAAAAATGATTGCCGACGCTATTAAATCTCAGGTTATAGACTTAAAAGAGGCCACCCGTGATGTTTTTGCCCAAAGCGACGTCATTCGCCGCGACTTGGTTGAACGCGTTAACGACATGCGCCAGCTTTCTGAAGCCATTACCAATTATGCCACACAAGCATTACCTAGCTTAGCAGAACAAATCCAGCAATTAACCGAAAATTTCCGAGAAGTCGCCGACAAAGCCTCAACCACAACATCCGACTTTAGAGTAAATACCATTAAAATTCGTGAAGACAGTGAAAATATAGTCAATCTGTTAACACCAATGGTTAATCAAATGGTTACCGCGGCCGAACACATTAAAGAAGTGGTTAACGTAAATAATGAAAATATCGCACGTGCTCAAGAACAACTAAAACAATACTCCGAAGCTAGTAAAGCCTCTGTTTCTCAAATAATTGACACATGGGCAGAAAAAGGCGAAAATTTAGAGCATGCATTCTTACGCACCTCCGAAAATTGCCAAGATATGTTCCAAAAACTCGATTCCAGCATTTCACACATTGAAAACAGCATTGCCGAACAAAAGAAGGTTGTCGACACTCAATCTGAAATACTTGATAAAAACTCAGCTTATCTGGATAACAAACTCGGCGAATATGGTAAACTCATCAGCTTGGAAGTTGAAGCCATGGTTAATCGCTCCAGCACCTTGGAGCAAAATGTTCAAACTCAACTTAAGACCGTTCGTGAAACAGCCGGCCAAATCACCGAGCTATTTAACGGTATTGGCGACAGCATCATTTCTAAACGCAAACAGCTTGAATCTGAAAGCACTGAAATTGTCAGAAACATTAACGGAACCATCAAATCTTTGGATGAAGAATTGAAACGCTTGCGTGAATACTATGAAAACACCCACACTAAAAACGGCGAACTCAGTAAAGTCTTTGCATCTGTTTCCGAAAGCCTGCAACAAATCGAAGATGGCATAGCCCAAAGTTTGGGTGACTTCAGCACTAAAACCAATTCCATTTTAGATCAATTTGACAACGTAAACAAAAGCATTTCCGGCAATATTGATAAAATATCCGAAAATGCGAATATGTTCGCCGAACAAAATCGTAAAAATGCTGAATTACTGGTCGCTCAAGATGATTATATGGGCAAAGCCCTCGGCAACTTAAAACAAATGGCCGGCCGCATCTTAAATATTAATGATACATTGTCCGAAACGGGCAGTAAAATCGGTGAAACTTTGGCACTGTATGAAACAAAAATGGGCGGTTTCAGCCGCACCGTCAATCGCCATTTGGAAGATTTAAGCGCCAATTATGACAAAGCTAAAAAGCAAATTGATATGCTTGATCAAAAATATAAAACCTCTAGCATTGACACTTTCATGAAAAGCTCAGCCGACATTCTGGCGGAACTTGAAGCCATTTCCATCGACATCAACGGCATTTTCAACAAAACCGATACAGATGAAGATTTATGGAAACAATATTACGCCGGCGACCATGGTGTGTTTGTCCGCAACTTGGCTAAGAACATGACCAAAAAAGAAATCATATCCATTCGTGAAGACTATGAAAACAAGCCGGACTTCCGTGTAGTAGTCGATAAATATCTGGATGACTTTAACAGCTTAATTTCGGCCGCGCGCAAAAATAACCGCGCCGGAACATTGTTGGCTTTAATATCCGGATCCGATATCGGTAAAGTTTACTATGTTCTGGCTCGCGCCTTAGGAAAGATTAATTAATGGCAACAACCGGCAAAGCATGCAGGGTTTATATGGCACCGATGGCGGGTATTACCGACCAAGCCTTTCGCACCATTGTTCACGAATGCGGCGCCGGTCATTTAATCTCAGAAATGGTAGCGGTGAATGCCATTCAATATAAAAACCCCAAAAGCTATGCCATTGCCGACGTCAGCAAAGAACCGTATCCGGTTACGGTACAACTTGTGGGTTATGAACCGCAAATGTTCAGCGACGCCGCCAAATTAGTAACCGACTTAGGTGCAGCTGCCATTGACATTAATATGGGCTGTCCGGTTAAAAAAATTGTCAACAACAACTCCGGTTCTGCCCTAATGAAAGACTTACCGCGTGCTTCTGCCATTATTGAAGCCACCGTTAAGGCCTCCCCCCTCAAAGTCAGCGTTAAATTTCGCAAAGGTTGGGATAATAACCATATTAATGCCGTGGAATTTGCTTTAATGTGTGAACAAAGCGGTGCTTCTCAAATTGCCGTGCACGGTCGCACACGCGCTCAAGGATACAGTGGTGAAGCCGATTGGCAAATCATTAAAGAGGTCAAACAGGCGGTTAAAATTCCAGTTATCGGTAATGGTGATATTGACACCCCTCAAAAAGCTCAAAAACGCCTTTCGGAAAGCGGCGTCGACGGCATAATGATTGGCCGAGGACTACTCGGTAATCCATGGTTGTTAAATAACGTGCATCAATACCTGCAAAACGACTTAACACCGTTTCAACCATCTGCCACCGATATCAAACAAATGCTGCAACATCATATAGAACTTTTGGTACAATATTACGGTGAAAAGAGCGGTATTGCCATTTCACGCAAACATATCAGTTGGTATGTAAAAGGCCTATATGAAGCCAAGTCTTTTCGTGAACAATATACACATTTAAACACTTTATCTGAAGTTAATGATTTAATTGAAACTTATTTTGCGAGGATAGAACAATGAAAATTGTCGTGGGCGGCGCCTCAAACGTCGGAAAAAGTATTGTCGGTTATTTAAGCATGGGAAACAACGATATTGTTGTGGTTGACGAAGATTCCGCTAAGTTGGATGAAATTTCCAAAGAATACGACGTTCAACCATTTTTGGGATCCATTTCACACCCTGATGTGCAGGAAAGCATTGGTATGAAAAATATGGATATGCTGATAGCGGTTACCGACAGTGACGAAATTAATATGATTGCTTGCCAAGTCGCTTATACTTTGTTTAATGTGCCTAAAAAAATTGCCCGTGTTGATTCAAAATATTTCTTAAATCCGTTGTGGAACACGCTTTATAACGAGAAAAGTTTACCTATTGATCTGGTCATCACTCCGGATATTGAAATTGCCCGTTTTATTGCCGATTTACTTAATTTTCCGGGTAGCACGGCAGTCTATCCGTTTATGAACAACCAAGTCAACATCTTTGCTTTTCGCCACTTTGATATCGAAATTCCGTTTATGAAATTTTCTGTACCGCATATCAACACCAAATTGGCAGAGTTAAATGCCCGTATTGTTCTGATTTTACGCGGTAATCGTCAAATTGTTAATTTTACGGATGAAACCTTTTTACAACGCAATGATGTCCTTTATATCAGTTGTTATCCGGAGCAAAATATGGATGTTATGCGCTTGTTCGGCGTAGACCACAATCCGTTTGAAAAAATCGTTATGTTCGGCGCAAATCCTATCTCGCAATATCTGGCCGTGAACATGGAAAAAAATGAAAACGGTATGAATTGCAACATTATTGAAGATAACCCTCAGAAAGCACAAAAACTGGCCGCTGTTCTGAATCGTTCGTCCGTAATTACCGGCGAAATGATGAGTGACGTTATTCTGGACGAAGCCGGATTTAATAACGCTGATATCAGTATTGCCGTCACCGATCGCGATAAAGATAACTTACTTATTTCCCTTTTAGCGGCTAAAAATCGTGATGCTCAAGCCATCTCTTTGGTTAATTCCCGCGATTATAACGTGTTGGCTGCCAACATTCGCAATAATGTCATTGCCGATCGCTCTGTTATTACCATATCCGGCATACTGAAATACTTGCGAAAAGCCCGCATTGAAGAAGCATACGCCATAGGCCGCGGGCTGGGCGAGTTTTGGGAAATTCGTCTTGGCACCGATAGCTCCATCTTAGATAAAACAATCACTGAACTGAAAATTCCGCCGGAAAGCGCTGTCATCATGATTGTCAATAATAACAAAATCATACACGATATAGCCAAACATCATCTGGAAGCCGACGATAAAATCATTATTTACGTTTCCCCGTTGGATATTCGGCAAATTGAAAAAATATTTTACTTATAGCCTAATACCGACCGAATGTTGATAAATTAGCAATTATACAAATAAATGCTTGACATTTAGATATAAAAATATTTATATACACATAGTATTTAACGATGGCTGAAAAGCCATCATAATTTTAGAGCAAGGATTGAAAATGAGTATTAGTCCGATACAATTTTTGAGACAAGTAAAACAAGAGGCCAAAAAAGTAACTTGGCCAACCCGAAAAGAAGTTGTTCCTTCCTGCATTATGGTAATTATGCTGGTTGGCGCGGCAACTTTGTTCTTTTTTGCCGTAGATATGGTCTTAGGCTGGGGTGTAGATAAAATTTTAAAATTAGGTTAGGAACAAAAGATGACAGCGCGTTGGTATGTTGTAAATGTTTATTCCGGTTCTGAAAAAAAGGCCGCCGAATCAATTAGAGAACAATCTGTTTTGAAAAAAATGGAAGATAAAATTTTAGATGTTTTGGTGCCAACCGAAAATGTGGTTGAAATCCGCAAAGGCAAAAAAGTTGATGCCGAACATAAATTCTTCCCTGGTTATATTCTGGTACGAATGGAATTAACGGATGAAACATGGTTGGTGGTTAAAAACACGCCGCGCGTCAGCGGTTTTTTGGGTAGCCGCAACAAGCCTCAACCGATTAGTGATGCGGAAGTTGAGAAGATTTTAAACCAAATGAAAGAAGGTATTGAACGCCCGCAAACTAATGTTAACTATGAAACCGGTGAACAAATCCGCGTCACCGACGGCCCGTTTGCTTCGTTTGTCGGTGTGGTTGAAGATGTAGATGTTGAACGCTCACGTCTTAAAGTTTCGGTATCTATCTTCGGTCGCTATACACCGGTTGAACTGGAATTTTCCCAAGTTGAAAAAATCTAATAATTCGTAAGAATAGAATTAAAGAAACCCTCTCTGCATAGAGAGGGTTTCTTTTGGCCCGTATCTTGTTTATTTACCGGCTAAAATAGCCTTGAACAACTCATGCACACTCGGAATATGGTTGTGCGCATATAGCGGATCTTGAGAAAATCGATAAACATTATGACCGGCAAAAGCCAAATTATTCTGAATATCCCCGCCATGCCCAATATTCATCAAGGTTTGATGTATGCAATAAGTGCGCGGATCCGGTAACTTTCCGGTAGAACCGGTAGCACTTGACCACCCTGAAAATTGGCATTGCGACAAACACCCCACACATTCGGCACGTTCCTTTTGAATTTCCAACCATTCATTCGGCGTTAAAAATACCAATGTGGAATCCGGTGTTTCTTTAATCATACTATACCCGAGCTTACGTTGTTCTTCAACTTTAGCCTTATCCTGCGGCTGAATATAAACCGCTTTATGTGGCGAAATCGGCAACAACTGCGTCATTTCTTCCGTCGGCGTATCACTATAATTAATTTCCGCCTTTTTACGACGCATTAAATTGCTCAAAAAGTTGTTTTTTATTGCTGAAGAGAAAAAGCCTGTCGGGCTGAACTTTTGCAAAATCACATCACCCTTCTTTGCGTGCATCATAAGCATTTTCCATGCATCGCTAATCGGGCTCTCTTTGGTAATCATCGGCCGCGTACCAAATTGAAATGCCACATTTCCAAGTTCCGGATTATCAATATAATCCTGCCAATCGCTCAAACTCCACACACCGCCGGCAATAATAATCGGCAACTCCGGCAAACCTATCTGCTTCAAGGTCTGACGCAATGCAATTAAGCGCTCATACGGACGCTCCGGCGCCAACGGATCTTCCGCATTTGAAAGCCCGTTATGCCCTCCGGCCAACCATGGATCCTCATAAACCACACCGCCCAAATATTCGGCATATTTTGAAAAAGAACGCTTCCACAAAATAGCCATAGCACGCGCCGAAGAAACAATCGGATAATAATAAACTTTGTGTTCGGAAGCAATCGCTCCTAAATTATACGGCAAACCTGCCCCGCAGGTCACTCCGTGAATTAAACCTTTCGCACCATCCAACACACGCGCTATAACCTCTTGCGAATCAGCCATTTCCCACAACATATTGATATGAATACGACCGTTATCGCCGGCAATATCACGAGCAATTTGCGCTTGACTGATACCGCCGCGAATAGCATATTCCACCATTTCGCGATGCCGCTTGGCA
>JAZNQW010000052.1:0-3841 GCA_045590435.1 Alphaproteobacteria bacterium
TATTGATGATATTCTGGACGTCTGTGATGTGCTTCCAAAAGAACGTCAAACTGTTCTGTTCAGTGCAACCATGCCAAAAGAAATCCGTCAGATTGCAAAAAACATTCAAACATCAGCTATGCCAACAGATTTTCCTAAGGAGGAGAGATTTGAATTGGTTGCATCAATGACACCGGCCAGAGAGGTTGGCGGTGATTTTTATGACTTTTTCCCGATTGATGATAAGCACTATGCGTTTGTGATTGCAGATGTATCCGGCAAAGGTATTACCGCTGCTTTATATATGATGTCGGCAAAAACGGCTATAAAGAATATGTTGCAGGCCGGATATGAGTTGGAAGAGGCTATAAATAGGGCGAACAATACGCTTTGTGATAATCAATCAGGTATGTTTGTGACGGCTTTTGTGGGTATTTTGGACTTGGAAAGCGGTTTGGTTCAATATGTGAATGCCGGACATTGTCCGCCATTGCATAAAACCAAAGACGGTTATGGGTATATTGAAATGAATCGCAATATTATTTTGGGCGCTAAACCGGATTATAAATATGAAAGCAGAGAATTTATATTACAAGATCAAGATTGCTTGTTTTTATATACAGATGGGGTTACAGAGGCTCAGAATGAAGATGGGCAAATGTTTGGCGAAGAGCGCTTGAAAACGACTTTGAATCAGAAAGATATCCCTTTATCTGACACATTAACTTATGTACGTGAAAATATTAAAACCTTTGTGAAAGATGCGCCGCAATCAGATGATATTACCATGTTGGTTTTGAAGTTTTACTGTGAGAAAAAGGTAAGTAAAAAGAAGAAATAAGAGGGCTGGGCGGCTCGGCCAAGAAAGAAGTGTAATATTTTTTCATAATTTAGTTGACAAATTTGTCAAGATGCTTTATATTAAACTCAGCGTTTAGTATTTTTTATTTGTTTTATAATTAACCTTTTTAATTTATTGATTATGAGGAAGTTTGTATTATTTTTAGTGTGCATTTTAGGCATGAGCCTAATGAGTTCGTGCATGTATGATTTTCCCAGCACAACGGATTACAGTGTGAGGGAAAACAGTCAGGATGTGATTATTTTCTTACACTCGCCCACATGTGGCTACAGTTTGGCGGCAAAGGAGTACATTGATAAAAATTACCCGTCTGCACGAATCAGGTTCATTGATATTGACCAGAAGGGAAATTCGTATTTTTTGAAGGCTGCGCAGCAGGACTACGGTGTTGGAAAGGACAATGACGGCATGATTAGTACGCCGGTTATCTGTATGGGGGATTTCTTCATCGAGGGCTGGGATTACTATAAACGCGAGGCGCTTGACAGCCATATCCTTCGCTATTTGCCCTCTGAGTAATACATCTGTTTATTTTGAGACCGAAAATGATCATCATATCATTTTCGGTCATTTTTATTTCGGTTTAAATTTTATTGGATTTTTAAAATTTTTTCGTATAGACTCTGCGTATAAAAATTTTTATGGAGAAGAAGATGGTTACATTAAATACAAAGGTTTTGGGAATTGATTTTGAAAATCCGTTTATTTTAGCTTCGGCACCGCCAACAGCAAAAATAGAAAGTATTGATAAAGCATTTACGCTCGGTTGGGGGGGGGCGGTTTTAAAAACCATAACGCCGGATGATTTGGAAATGATTGAGGCTTCTCAGCGCTATGCATCATGGAAATCCGGCAACAAGATCTGCGGTTTTGAAAACATTGAATTGCTCAGCCACTTAACTATTCAACAATGGCTCGACGGTATTAAGTTTTTGCGTCAAAAGCATCCGACAAAGGTGCAAATTGCCAGCATAATGGCGCCGGTGGTAAAGGAAGAATGGCAAAAATTGGTGTGCATATTTAACAATGCCGAAATTGATGCGTTTGAGTTGAATTTTTCGTGTCCGCACGGTATGCCGGAAAAAGGTATCGGTATGGCAATCGGAACTAATCCGGAAATATCGGCAATGATTACAAAATGGGTTATGGAAGTGGCAAAAAAGCCGGTATTTGTGAAACTTTCACCGAATGTGACGAGTATTGCGGAAATAGTTAAAGCGGTGGAAGCGGCCGGTGCAAACGGTTTTTCTGCCATCAATACGGTTCAATCACTGATGGGGGTTGATTTGGATACGTTTGAACCGATGCCGAATGTGAATGGCAAATCAACATTCGGAGGGTATTCCGGAATCTCTGTTAAACCGATTGGATTACGTTGTGTAGCGCAAATTCGGCAAAACAGTGAGTTACCTATTTTAGGTATCGGCGGTGTTTCCAATTGGCATGATGCGGCAGAATATATGACGGTTGGAGCAGATGTGGTGCAGGTTTGTACGGAAGTGATGGCCAATGGTTATGCCGTTATTGGTGCAATGAAAAAAGGATTGGAAGATTATTTGGCAAGTAAAGGATTTAACAGTCCGGCAGATTTGAAAAACAGAGCCATTGCCAATTTGTCGGCACATGAAAAATTAAATAAGCAGAAACAGGTTTATCCGCATATTGACGATGCGCTATGCGTTAAATGCGGTAAATGTGTGACTATTTGTGATGAGTCGGAGCATAGTGCCCTATCGCTTGTTGACGGGCATGTTGCGGTTAATCAAAATGCTTGTGTAGGGTGTTCGCTTTGTTCGCATGTTTGTCCGAAATCGGCAATTAAGATGAAATAATAGAGCCGTGTATTTCCAAATAAATAACTATGGAAAAGGCACTTTTATACATTCATGGAAAAGACGGCAGTGCAGATGAAGCAGAGCACTATAAGCCGTTTTTTCCGGATTATGATGTTATCGGTTTAGATTATCAAAGGCAAACTCCGTGGGAAGTGAAAGAAGAATTTATTAAAGTTTGGCAACAACTTTGTTTGCGGTATGAAAATATCAGTATTATTGCCAACAGTATAGGGGCTTATTTTAGCATGAATGCTTTGAGCAGTGAAAATATTGCTCGGGCGTTTTTTATTTCACCTATTGTGGATATGGAAAAACTGATTACGGATATGATGGAATGGGCCGGTATTACCGAAAAAGAATTATCGGAGAAGGAAGAAATTGCAACTTCCTTTGGAGAAACACTTTCGTGGGAATATTTCCGTTATGTTCGAGCACATCCGGTTAAGTGGCATATTCCGACAGATATTTTGTATGGGGAAAAAGATAATTTAACCGCATTTGAGACGATATCTGCGTTTGTTGAAAATCATAAGGCAACGTTGACGGTAATGAAAAACGGCGAACATTGGTTTCATACGGATGAGCAGATGAGCTTTTTGGACTCTTGGTTGAAGCAATGTTTGATAAGAGGGAAGTAATCGTTTCTTTATTGTTAGTGTTTATGCTGTAAATTAGGCTATTAAAATTCAAATGATATGTAACAGTGTATGAAAACTTTTTCAGAAAAAATGATTTTGAGTTGACTTTAAATTTGTGGGCGTATAAAAAAAAGTATGAGCTTTTAATATTAAGATTTATTGTGCAGATAATTTAAATTAATAAAAAATACATTTTCTTCTGAGCGCAGAGGATGAATTTTCAGTTTAAGTAAAATTATAGTTAAACTCATTAAACAAAGGCGTTTGCGAAAACCTCTTTGTTTTGAAAGCCGACTTCTCGTTGGAATTCGGCTTTTGCCCAGGTAAGAAACGTCGCCGTCTTGAGATAAGACCGCGGCGTTTCGTTTTTTAATGTCCTTTATGCGGTTTTTAATGTATCTATTTTATTTCAATACATTTTTTCTTCGGATTATAGGCAATGCTGAGTTTGCCTTTGCAAAGTTGTTCGGCGTATTGACCAAAAACTTCATAACAAGTCGGAGGCCAAGCGGTCTTAGGAAGACAAG
>JAZNQW010000053.1:0-11094 GCA_045590435.1 Alphaproteobacteria bacterium
ATGAAAAAATATGGCTTAATATGCAGTTGTTTGCTTATATCGACGCCGGCATTGGCCGGCGAGTGGGTATATGACTACTCCGGCACGGCGAACGGATTTTACGGGTATAGTGAATACGCCGATAAATATCGACCTCTCCACAAACATGCACACACACCGGTAACGGCCGAAGTTTATACTTCTGCCGGTTATGTGTTTGATAACGGTTATGAAGTTAAAATCGGTTTAGATGGGCAAATTTCCGGCGGTAAAGAGGTGGAAGACTACAATCACGGTAAATGGGGCGAAAATGTGTATGGCACGTGGTCTTCGCCATATGGTGAATGGAGCGGTGGCCAAATTTACAATGCTGCATATCAGTTGGCGGTGGGGGCACCGAGTGTGGGCTCGATTCGCGTGAACAATTCAATGATTACCGATTTTGTGGCTAATCCGAATTGGCAACGCCACAGCCGTACAGCTTCATACAGAACCTTAAATTCAACTTATTTGAACACAGACGCCGACGCACCTAAAATCAGTTATACCACACCGGAATTTTATGGCGCCAAAGCGGCATTTTCATATACGCCGGACAGTTATTCCGAAGCCGGATTGATTAATAAACACAGCCGCTATGATAATCGTTCTGCTTATGCGGCAGGTTTATATCACCATATCAATTTGAATTGGATAGAAGTGGAAAGTTCGTTCGGCTATGCATATAATCGAAAAAATAATCAGGAAGCATCGGTCGGACTAAGTTTATATCGTAAAGGTTGGACTTTGGGCGGTTCATATCGTCAAAGTTGGACAAGTTCTTCGGATTATGCTCTGAATTTGCGTGACAGAAACGATATGCCAGAATTTTTTGACGGTTATCGCCGAGGTAAGGCCTTTAATGTGGGGCTGAGCTATGAAATAGGTCCGCTTAAAACAGGTGTGGCTTATTTTGCCGCTTATGCGGATAAAACCGATAACAAAGATAAAATCGTCAGTTGGACAAATCGTTGGGCTGTAAATAAATATGCAGCCATATATCTTCTGACAGCTTATGCCGATTACAAAGGCAACGGTGTGGCAGATGAAAATAATCGCGGCTATGTGTTGGCCGGCGGTTTGGAACTGATGTTTTAGGAAGAACAATGGTTGATATTTTGTTATTGGAAAATAATCGAGACTTGAAAGAGGATTTACAAAATCAAATTAAGCGCTTGATACCGCAAACCCAATTTGTGACGCAAAATCCGGATGTGATTATTGCGGTGGAGGAAACGATTGAAAACAAGGCAGTTCGTGCACAATATCCGGTTGTGCCGATGATATGGTTGAGTGCGCAAAAGACGACGGCAATAAGCGATAAATTAAATATTAGAGTAAAGAAACCGTTTAAGTTGGTTGAACTGATTGATGTGTTGCAGGCGGCCAATAATAAGCTGAATCATTCAATCGACGGCTATTTGCAGTTTAATCAATATGAATTGCGACCGAAATCGCGCGAAATTGAAGACTTAACCACCGGTTTGATTGTGAAACTGACCGAAAAAGAAGTGGCGGTATTGCAATATTTATATAAAAACGCTGACAGATATGTAAGTAAAACCGATTTACAGACCGGTGTTTGGCAATATAATGAAGATGTGACAACGCATACGATTGAAACACACATTTATCGTTTGCGGCAAAAAGTGGAAAACAATCTCAGACGCCTTATTTTAACCGATAACGGTAGCTATAAATTGAATAAAGGTGAAGAATAATGCCGCAGATGACACAGAAAGAAAATAAGGTAATTCGGGTAGATCCGCTTGAAATTTTGTTGCAGGCGCTACTTTACATCAAATCGAATTGGTTGTTCTGCTTAACTGTTTTTGTGGCAAACTGGGCTTATGTTTTGTTGTTTAAAATGCTGCCGGGGGGAATTTCAAATCCGCTCAGTATTGTTTGGCTGATTGTGTATTACGTTTGTTGGTGTGCGTTTTATCGTTATTATTACCAGTTGCGACCATATTTTTTCGTTAAAGCCATTACCGGCAGTCTTAAACCTTCTACAAAAGCGGCGGTGTTGTTGTTTTTAAGCATGGTTCTGATTGTTTTTCTGCCAATGGTTCCTCTTTTGTTGGGTTATAATGACGTGTATCTCGATATATACGAGCGCTATGTGCATATTTTTGAAAGTTTGGCCGAAGCTGAAAAGGGAGGAAATGTCAGCAGTGAAATTTATATTTGTTACGCCATTGTGGCGTTAATTTCGCCGCCGCTGATTTGTCGGCCGTATATGGCGTGGATTTCATCACTGCAACGGCAAAATGCTTCATTCAAGCTGGCCGGTGATAAAATGCGCGGTAATTATTGGGCGTTGGTTTTGCTTTCGGTCATGCTGTTGTTTACCGAGGCTGTGGCAACGCAAGTTGATCGAATGTATCAAATGCATGATTGGTTGAATTATAGTTTAAACTCAGTTTTGTTTGTTTATATGAATATTGTTTTTGCTAAGTTGTATGACTTTTTCTACATCCGGCATTAATCCACAACTAAGCCACAAAAAAAATCGCCGACCATCAAAGCCGGCGACTTCATAAATAAGCCTATGTATTTATCCCTCGTTTACATGCACATTGACTTTTCCGTGCGATTGAACACGAATACCGGATAATACTCTGTTAGCACGTCTTAAAGTGTTTTCATCGTTCAGTTCATGCTTCATCATTTTGTTCACCAATTGCGTTACTCTGTCCGGATTGCTCTTATCAAAAGCAGAAATGGCCATATAAAAATCATCAATTGAATCAACAGAATGTTTAGCGGCATTTTTTTCATCGGCGGCGGCCGCAAACACATCTAACGCATCTTTCATATCAATAGCCTGTTCCGGTTTACGTTTTTCATCAATTAGCCGATGATCTTCCATATGATACAGCGTCATAAGCGCTCTACCCAAGATTTCATCGGTGGCATTCGGATTATTGATGGCTTTTGCAAAAGCTTCATAAACATTTTTGTTACTGCCCGGTGCCGTGCCGCCTTCTACGTTTTCGGTGATTTGCTTTAAGGCTTCTATGCCGTCAAAAAAGAGCAAACGATCTGCTTTCGGTGATTCCAAGCAAGCACTGATGGCGGCAATTGAACCGGCACGACGGTTGTGCGGATCTTTCATAAATTTGCCGCGATTAAAGCGATAATCCGTAATAAATGTGGAACCGTTGTCGCCTTCAAAATTATGTCTTGTTTCAGAAATAATACTTTTTAACAAACTCGTACTCGCTGCATTGGATTCAGCAATTGCCTTATTGATTTCAACCGGCATTCCGCTTTCATAACTTAAGCGATGTGCTTTAGATAAGCTCTCAGGTGTATTTTCGGCTAAGTATAAAAGAGCTTTGGTACGCGGATCTTCGGTTCTTTCCTGTAAATATTCATAAGCTGCATGCAATTTCTTATCATCAGCTTCCGCTGTTTGATTTTCATCTGTCATTTGATTGTACTCCCATTGTTTTATTTCAGATTATTTTTTAACATAATATGCGTTTTTTGTCAAGCGAAAATCAGAATACCGTTTTTACTCACGCATTTCTTTAAGCTCTTGTTTAACACGTTCAAGCAAATCAGAAATTTTCAGTTTCAAAGCCTTATCTGTTGCCGATTTTGCGGCTCGCTCGGCTTGCTGTTGTGCTACTTCCAAATTACCGATACCATAACTGAACTCGGCTGCGGCATACAGCGAGGCGGCCGTGTGTCCGAGCGTGTCTTCAGCGCGTGCCAAAAGTTGCCAACCGAGAGGCGTCGACAGTTTTAACAACGATTTTTGCAGTAACGCGCGGGCACGCTGTGCATCTGCACGTTGCTCGGAATTTTCCAGAAGAGCTTGTGCCAAACTCAGCTGTAAAAGAGGCGCTTCCGGCAACATATTCAAAGCCTTTTCATAGGTGATTATGCTTTCCTTGATGCGGCCGCTTTCAAATTGAAATTGTCCCTTTTGCTCGTAAAAATACGGATTTTGCGGCTGTTTTTTGATGAGATCATCAATCAATGCTATGGATTGATTGACTTGTCCTTGCCTAAATGCCAAAATGGCATGTGCATATTGCGCCGCCATTGATTTATCGGCCGGCGGGTAGCGTCGCCGCACTTTGCTGGTATCTTCCATAAAGCCTGAAAGTTTAGCTTGCACTAATGCCAATTTAGCATCCAGAGGTGATTTCTCGGTATAATGATTGTTTTTTGAGGCTTCTTGAAAGTGGCTGATTCGTTCACTTGTTAAAGGGTGATTGCTGAAGTAGTCTGTTTCGACAATGCCGCTCATTTGATTGCGTTGGCGGATTTTTTTCATGAAATGCAACAGACCATTGGTGGATTGTTTGGTTTGTGCCAATAATTTAACGGCGCTTTCATCTGCAGCGCGTTCTTCCTGAATTTGATAATGCAACATACTGTTGATGGCCGAACTTTGTGAACCCAGCATAACCGCCATGGCGGCATCACCGCGACCGGTTGAAATAGCTGCCGCACCGGCTGCCAAAACCGAACCGAGCATCACATATTGCATTTTTTCCAGTTTTAATTTTTGCCGCGCAATGTGTCCGCCCATAATGTGTCCGGTTTCGTGTGCCAAAATACCGGCCAGTTCGTTTGTGTTATCGGCAGCCAATATAGTGCCGGTGTGAACAAAAAGATAATTACCGTCAGCCACAAAGGCATTTAAACTCGAATCATTGACTATCAATAGATGGTTTTTATTAAACGGCACGCCGGCGGCTTGAAATAAAGGGCGCACCACAGCCGCCAAATAGTCTTGTGTTTCGGTGTCGGAAATCAGCACCATATCGGCCGCATACGCACAATCGGCGCTAAAAAATATCAGCGCCGAAAGTAACAAAGAGTGAAAGCTATGGCAAATCAGCCGAGCAATCTTTTCCACCATGATTTTTTCTCCGGTTGAGATGCGGTAGAAGATTCAGCCGCAGAGGCGGAACGACCGTTATAATCGCCGCGACGCCCGTTTGAACGACGGAAACGTCGACTGCGTCCGCCACCGTTACGGCGATTGTAATTACCGTAGGTTTCTTCGGTGTCATCTTCAGTGTAATTTTCATTGTCCGATTCGTCATAAGCCACATTTTCTTCTTCATAGCAAGTAGTAGCCGTGTCGGCAATTGCCACTCTGGTTTGCGGCAGTTTTTCACGCTCAATTTTGAATTCTGTAGCTTCATGCATTTCCGAATTACCGGCCACAACAATGCGTGCGGCAAATGTATCTTCCAAAGCCGTCAGCTGTTTGCGCTTTTGGTTAAGCAAATAAGCGGCAATGTCCGTCGGCACGGTAACCGTAAATTTCATTTCACGGTTACGGACACATTCAGCCTCTAAGGCACGTAAAACCAGTGTGGCTCCCGATTCAATGGTTCTGGTCCAACCGCGACCGTGACAATACGGACAAGCCTCGTAGTTGCTTTCCATAAATGACGAATGCATGCGTTGGCGTGAAATTTCCAACAGACCGAATATACTCATTTTAGCAATTTGTACGCGGGCACGATCATTTTTCATGGCTTCTTTCATGCGCCGTTCAATTGCCACATTATTTTGCGGTTCATACATATCAATAAAATCAACCACAATCAATCCGGCTAAATCGCGCATTTTCAATTGTTTGGCAATTTCATCAGCCGCCTCCAAATTGGTTTTGAGAGCGGTTTCTTCAATATCTTTCTCTTTGGTTGCACGACCTGAGTTCACATCAATGGAAACCAGTGCTTCGGTCGGGTTAATAACCAAATATCCGCCCGATTCAAGTTGCACAATCGGATTATGTAATTTATCGAGCTGTGCTTCTACCTGAAAACGTTGGAATACCGGCAATTCATCCGGCTTACGGCATTTCACGTTACGTACATGATGCGGTGCCAAAATTTTTACGAAATTGCGCGCTGTTTGATAAGCCTCCTCGCCGTCAATAATTACTTCGGCAATATCTTTGGTATACATATCACGCAAGGCGCGTTTAATTAAATTACCTTCCTCATATATAATGGCCGGTGCCGGTGTGCGCAAAGCACCGAAACGAATGGCGTTCCATGTGCGAATAAGGTAATTATAATCGCGTACAATATCAGCCTTGGTTTTATCTTCACCGGCGGTACGTACAATCAGCGACATATCTTGGTGTAAAGGTAAATCTTTAAGTATGGCTTTCAGTCGCTTACGATCAGTGGCACTGGTAATTTTGCGCGAAACACCGCCGCTTTTAATGCGATTCGGCATCAAAACACAATAACGTCCGGCCAAAGAAATATAGGTGGTGCAAGCCGCTCCTTTATTGCCGCGCTCTTCTTTAACAATTTGCACCAAAAGTGTTTGACCTTCTTTTATTACATCTTGAATAGTACTGTGATGAAACAGCTTGCGGGCTTTCAAAAGTTTACGCTGAACATCAAAATTATAAGTTGTTCCACCGTCTTCCTCTTCTTCATCTTCATCATCAACATCAGCGACTTCTTCTTCCAACATTTCATCATCCAACCCTAAACTTTCTGCCATGGTTTTGGGGGCTTTTTTACGATCACGCGGACGACGGGTTGTGTGACGACGTCTTTTGCCGTTGTTACCGGATGATGTATCAGAGGCTGTTTCGGCAGAGCTATCGGTTGCATCTGAGCCGCTGATGACGCTTTCAATTTGTTGTTGCAATTTTTGAGCATCTTCAGCGCTTAAATAATCTGCCGGCGTGTTAACCGGTGCCGACGGCAATGCCTCGGGAGATTGAACAATTATATCGGCCTGTTCAACTTGTGTGTTTTCGGTTTCAGCAATTGTTTCTGCCTCAACCGGTTTGCTTTCCTGTTCACTCGGTATTTCAGGTGTTTGCAGGTAATTGTCATTTTCCGGAATTACATTTTGAGCCGGTTCAAGTTGAGATTCTTCTACTTCTTGGGCTTGCTCAGCTTCCAAGCGACGTTGAGCTTCTTTAGCCTCTTTTTCGGCTTTATAACGAGCCCGCTCTGCTTCACGTTCTTTCAAATACTTAATTTTGCCGTTGATAATTTCATCAACTTCAGCCTCAACTTCCTGCATTACCTCATCAGAAACATTATAGTAGTCCGGATGAATTTCATTGAACGCCAAAAAACCGTGTTTATTGCCGCCGTAATCAATAAAAGCAGCCTGCAAAGACGGCTCAATGCGAATAACTTTTGCTAAATAAATATTACCTTTGATTTGTTTGCGTGAAGACGATTCAAATTCAACATCTTCAACCTTATTACCATCAACAATCACAACGCGGGTTTCTTCCGGTTGCGTATCATCAATTAACATTCGTTTTGTCATCATAAACCCCATTCAAGCTCGGTAAAGAGCCGTATTTAAACGGGGAAGATATTTAAAAATACCACAAAAGGGCGGATTCCGCCTTTCTACAGAAGCAATCGCATTCAAAGTTCTATGCGGTTGCGTGGTTTTTTAAGCGGCGGGACGGTTTAGATTTTTCTTCTTGCTTATTAAAGACCGCCTGCGCCGGATTATCTTTCCCCAAACGTTATCTCGTTATTTGCCGTTTGAAATCATTTTTGTTTTTACATATAACTCTCTCATAAAAAAATGTTTTTCAAACGGTAACCATACATAGCATAATAAATAAAATTAAAAAAACAACAAATAAATTACAGTAATGCAAATTTTTTGTATTTTAACTGAATAGTAATAAGTCATATTTATAATAACGGCGTGAATAAAGTTAAAAAAATGGAAGTTTAAATGCAAAAACAATTTGTTAAGTGCTGTTTTTATAATTTATTGTTTTGCTTAATGATGTTGTGGGCTCAGACGGCCACGGCAGCAACCAATATTAAAAATATGCGTTTAGGTAATCAAACTGACGGGGCGCGTATTGTATTCGATATGGACAGTAAAGTAAATTATCGAGTGTTTTTGCTGGATAACCCGAAACGTGCGGTAATCGATTTGGCTGATTCCAACATTCAAAAGCTGTATACACAGGCTAAAAATCAGGTGGTGGCAGGCACGCGCGTTGGGAAAATGCAAGGAAATGATAAACGCATTGTGATTGATTTATCGCGTGCCGCGGTAGTTAAAAAGGCATTTTTGATTCCGCCGCAAGAAGGAATGAATTGGCGTTTGGTTGTTGATTTGACTATGGTTGCAGATAGTCAGTTTAAAGGTAAAACGGGTAATCAATATGCTTTAACCAATAATCAAAACTTTTTACCGCAGGAAGAACCGGCTAAGAAATCGTGGTGGGGCGGTTCAAAAGAAGATGCGGCACCGATAGAAGAAACCGTTAAAAAGGTGAGTCGCAAACGGATTATTGTTTTAGATCCGGGGCATGGCGGTAAAGATCCGGGAGCAATCGGCGCCTATGGCAAAACCTATGAAAAAAATATTACGTTGGCTATGGGTAAAGAATTACAAACCATTTTGCGTAAAAAGGGGTACACCGTTTATTTAACGCGCGACAATGATGTGTTTATTCCACTTCGTCAACGTATTAAAATCGCCCAAAAATATAAAGCCGATTTATTTATGTCGCTACATGCCGACAGTGCGGCTAATCGCAATGCAACCGGACTTTCGGTTTATACGTTGTCGGATACGGCGTCAGATAAAGAGGCTGCCGCTTTGGCTGAACGCGAAAATAAAGCCGATATCATCGGTGGTATTGATTTGGGCGGAAACAGCAAGGAAGTGAATGATATTTTGATTTCATTGTCACAAACCGATACGCGTAATAAATCATCAAAATATGCCACTTATTTGGTAGGTGAAATGGCAAAATGCACCAAGTTAGTGAGAAATACGCATCGTTTTGCCGGTTTTGCCGTGTTAAAGGCGCCGGATATTCCGTCAGTTTTATTGGAAATGGGTTACTTATCTAATCGCACGGAAGAGGCCAACTTGAAACAGGCATGGTATCGCAGTCGGTTGGCACAAGCGGCCGCCAAAGCGATTGATCGTTATTTTAACGATCCGGAAATTGCATCAAATTAAATATTTTTATTGCATTTTTTTCAGATTGTAATAGATTTCAATAAACGATATAAAATGAACGGCAAAAGTGGAACCAAATGCTTAAATTTATAACCTATATGGCCAGTATGGCATTGTTTTTTTTGATTGTGGCAATTATCGGCATAACTTACGGTTTGCAACAAATCAATATTACAATTCCCGATTATCACCAGTTAGCTGATTATGAACCGCCTGTGACAACGCGGCTGTTTGCCGGTGACGGGCAGGTGATGATGGAATATGCGGCAGAAAAACGCCTGTTTGTGCCGATAGAAATGATTCCGGATTTGGTAAAAAATGCCTTTATTGCCGCGGAAGATAAGCATTTCTACAAGCACTCGGGTATTGATTATTTGGGCATTGTGCGTGCCGCTTTAGGTAATTTGAAAAATATGGGAAAGGGTAAGCGACCGGCCGGTGCTTCGACCATTACGCAACAGGTGGCCAAAAACTTTTTGCTCAGTTCGGAAGTTTCATATACGCGCAAACTGAAAGAAGCTATTTTGGCTCGGCGCATTAACAAAACTTTTTCCAAAGACCATGTGTTGGAATTATATTTAAACGAAATTTATTTAGGTAATCGCGCTTATGGCGTGGCAGCTGCGGCAATGAATTATTTCGGTAAATCATTGGAAGAGTTAACACTGGAAGAAGTGGCTTATTTGGCATCTTTGCCGAAAGGACCGAATAATTATAATCCGAAAACACATTATGATGCGGCGATTGCGCGGCGTAATTGGGTGATTGACCGAATGGTTGAGGACGGATATACAACGGCCGAGGAAGCGAAGGAAGCAAAAGAAAAACCGTTAACGGTGGTAGAGCGCAAAAGCGGCTTCTTACAAGATACCGAATATTACAGCGAAGAAGTGCGCCGCACCATTAGCCGTAATTTCGGTGACGAAGCTCTTTATCAAGGAGGCTTGATTGTGCGAACAACGATTAATCCGAGATTACAAAGCATAGCCACACGTGCAGTACGCAAAGGTTTGATTGAATATGATAAGCGACATGGTTGGCGTGGGGCTACGGCACAAATTATCATTGATGAAAATTATAAAGAAAATTTAAAAAATGCCAAATTAACGGCCGGCGCAGAACCGACATGGCAGAAGGCTGTTGTGATTAAGGTATCTAACGACAAGGCTGAGATAGAAACCGTTGACGGTGAAAGCGGGCAAATTTTGTTGGCCGACACCAAGTGGGCACGCCATAACGAAAAAGGTAAAGATTTAGGACCAATACCGACGTCAATGGAACAAGTGTTGCAAAAGGGTGATGTGATTTATGCGGAAAAGAGTAATAATAAAGAACAGAAAGATGTTTATTTGTTACAACAAATTCCGGCGGTGGAAGGCGGCATGGCGGTAATGGATCCGCATACCGGCAAGGTTTTGGCTTTAGTAGGCGGTTTCTCGTTTGCCAAGTCACAATTTAACCGCGCAACACAGGCCTATCGGCAAACCGGTTCTAGCTTTAAACCGTTTGTATATTTGGCGGCGCTGGAAAACGGTTATTCACCGACCGATTTGATTCTGGATGCCCCGTTTGTGTTGGACCAAGGCGAGGGATTACCGAAGTGGAAACCGGTGAATTTTTCCAAGAAATTTTACGGATTGATGACATTGCGCCGCGGTGTAGAACTTTCTAAAAACCTAATGACGGTGCGTTTGGCACAAGATATCGGTATGGATAAGGTAGTGGAAATTGCTAAACGAACCGGCGTGAACGATCACCTGCCGCCGTATTTGTCGTCATCTTTGGGGGCGGCCGATACACGGGTAATTAATATGGTAAGCGCTTACTGCGTTATTGTCAACGGAGGTAAGAAAGTGCCACCGTATATGATTGAGCGCATTCAAGATCGCAAAGGTAAAACGATTTACAAGCATGAGCAGACACCATGTCCGGAATGTGTGGCGGATAAGTGGGAAAATCAGGATGCACCGGATTTTAATGTTGTGCGTGAACAGATTGTTGACCCGCTGTCGGCATATCAGATGACGTCTATTTTAGAAGGTGTGGCCGTGAGAGGAACTGGTGCGCGTTTAAACGGATTGCATCGCCATGTGGCCGGCAAAACCGGTACCA
>JAZNQW010000054.1:0-12298 GCA_045590435.1 Alphaproteobacteria bacterium
TGCCTTACCTCGCTACGCAAGCTCCGCTCAGGGCATGACAGTTTATATATTATCCACGCAGAGCGCAAAGGTACGACTTTATTATTTTTACCTCGCTACGCAAGCTCCGCTCAGGGCATGACAGTTTATATATTATCCACGCAGAGCGCAAAGGTACGACTTCATTATTTTTACCTTGCCACGCAAACTACGCTTTGGACTTAACTAAAGCTAAATCAAATTACACATACTGATCGTCGTTGTTTTGCTTCTGATTGCCGCCACGACGCACTGTTTTCTGCGTATTAATCGAGGCTTGTTCTTGATTGTTGTCACTACCGGCAACACACAACGTTGGTTTAATGCGCTTACGCGTTTCATCCAACTTTTTCACATTATCGGCATGCTGTGTCAAAACCACCAACTGATCAAGTCTCGCCACTTTGGCCGCATCAACTTTCACCACTTCACTTTCGCGCCAACCATTAGCCGCCGCCAAGAAAATAAACGGTGAAGCCACTTTGTGCTGTGCCAATTCCACGGCATTCAAAGCATTATTAACTTGTGCCAAACGCGCTTCCATTGCCGGCGCTTCGCGTAAGAAACGGTCAACTTTTGCTACCAAATCTTTTTCGCCTTTATCGCCTTTTTTATAGCCCAAATAACGCGGAGCCAAACCTAAATAGCGCCATTGTGCCGCACGAACATCATAGCTGATAGCTGCCACCAAAGCCAAATCCGGCTTATCGGTATGCGCTTGTGCGCAAGCACGCTTGTATGCTCTTTCCATCATCCCCGGAGAACGTGCCGGATTTTGATTAACCAACGACATTACCGAGGCAGTATAAGCCCAATTTTCCGGTTTATTGTAGTTTTCTTTGGTAATCTTCGGCAATCCGCAACGGTCAGATAATTGATCAAACACTGTTTGATAGAATTTATCGAACATAAACTCAAATTGCCGACGTTCAAAACGTGCCTTATTCGGACCGGTAGAATATTTCACCCACGCACGCTCGTAATCAGCATTACGACAACCGCCCTTATGAGCATCTTTGGCCGCTTTCAAATCCGGAAATTCGTCAGCCAATTCGTTTGCCAACAACTTCATGGTGTTGCTCATATTAAATTGATACAAACCCATAGCATTAGTGCTGTAAATACTCTTAGAATCTTTTATAGTCGGATTTAATACCGATTCATATACGTGACCGGCATTTTCCGGATATAAATCGGCAAAATTAAGTTTCATACCTTTGTAAACACCGGTGCCGATGGTCGCCAACTCTTTTTCCAATCTGGCTTTTTCTTCTTCCAGTTGAACGCGCCCTATTTCAAGCGAAATTGTATCACCGAAGTCAATATCATACGATTGCAACAGCTCTTTCGCCTGAGCCCAATCATTTGCCGACATCATATCAGTCTCAAAATCAATCACCGGCTGATGTTGTTCTTTTGCCTCAGCATTAGCCTCAAGCATTCCGGCTAAATTACGTTGCGATACACTGTCTGAATCATTAACAATTGCGGACTCCAAACTCATTTCGTGCATATATAATGTATCTGCTCTCGGCAATGCTGTCGATTCGCGCACGCCGTCTTGAGCAACGCTTTCCGACATAACATCTGAAACAGTCAAATTTCTAACTTCGCGAACAAATTCCTCTACCGAAGCCGTTTGTTTTGATGAAACAGCTTCTTCGGTCTGACGCATTTGTTGTGTGCGACTTTGCTGCTGCGTTTCCTTAACAGCCTGACGCACATCTTGGTTCATTGCCATTTCACCTTTAGATTCGTTTTTACCGAAATATCTGGTTTTCAATCCCCATTTATCGTGCTTAACCTCATATGAAGCATCCACAATCTTATCCAAATCGGCTTTAGCGCCGGCTTTCTCTTTGGCCTTCAACATAATATCAACTGTTGTTTTACCCGAAGTCTGACCTAAGGTTGAAATCACCGCCGCACTGTAACCGAAGTTTTCCGGATTCGCATAATTATCTATCGTAACCTTCGGAAATCCGGCTTCTGCCAACTTATCAAACGTCGGTTGATATTTCTTCGGCCATAAATGTTTCACAACCGAATGCATCAATTCCGGCGAATATGCTTTCATCCATGCTTTTTCAAACGCTTTAGAATTAATTCCGTTCTCAGCAATTGCTTTCTGAATTTCAGGATATTTATCACTGTTAGCGGCAAAGAACGATTGCAATTCCGACATTTTATTTAACATCGGACCGAATTCTTTGGCTGTGGTAATTGATTGGCCACCCACCGTTGCATTAACTTTGTTGGATGACATAAACACCATACTCACATTTTCCGGCATCAGCTTATGCAAACTGTCGATTCGCAAACCGTTGTAAATACCGCTGTAATTTTTCACTTGGTTCATTTGAACCGTACGCGGTGTTGCGGTTCTGCGCGGTGTCATTGTTTGCACTGTTTGTTGCTTGTTATTGGCAATCGGACTGGCGTCTGTTCCGGCAACCGCTTTTACGCTGAAAATGCTTGAAACAAACATCATCGCCGCCAAACCGTATCGCTTAACCGCGCGCATCGGCTTAGCAATAACCGACTTTTTGGACAATTCGCCCATCTTTACTTTCAACGCATTGCCGCTTGCCCGCATCATTTCTCTGAAAGTGTGGCGCGGCTGTTTACCTTTTAACTTATTAAATAAACTAAGCGGCGTCTTACTGCTTTTTGCTGCATTTTTCTTACTTTCAAAAGAATTATGCACAATATTAAATAACGAATGCTGCGTGCCATACTGAGATTTAATATCGCGACGTGCCTTCACCATCATATTAATCACTTTACGCTTACTCATCTTACGCAAAGATGAAATAACCGTATACGAATAAGCGTAATAATCTGACGATTTATAATTGTCATACGTAACGAGCGGAAACCCTTCTTCCGCTAATTGACGAAACAGGTTCTTATATTTCTCGTCCCATTCTTTTTCCGTAATGGCCTTAATGTTCAGCTCAGACGGAAGTATTTTTTGGACAACCTGTTGCCATAAATTTTGTTGTTTATCTTGAGCCATTTCAATCTCCTTTTTGTCGAATTTTCTTCAATATAATCTATTTTAGACAAAATGTCCAGAAAAAAATAACATCTTTTTTAATTTTTTATCATATTTTTCAAACTTTTCTTCTTTTTTTCCTTTTTTATACCAAAAAATGTAAACGAAATCCTTAATATAATAAGAAAATACAACTATTTTACAGAATACCACATCTTTCTTCCTTATAAGCAAATTTCCAATTTTTCTTTTCGCTTGACAATCAGCAAAAATAAACTAATTTATAGCCAACACTTAATAATATATTAAAGGAGAAAGAAATGAGTGCTATTGTTGATATTCATGCAAGAGAAATTTTAGATTCGCGCGGCACACCGACTGTTGAAGCAGAGGTTGTGTTACAATCCGGCGCTTTTGGCCGTGCGGCAGTGCCGAGCGGCGCTTCTACCGGTGTGCACGAAGCTGTTGAATTGCGCGACGGTGACAAAGCCCGCTTTGGCGGCAAAGGCGTTTTAAAAGCGGTTGAAAATGTAAACGAAGCCATTTATGACGCTTTAGCCGGTTATGATGCCGAAGATCAAATTGATATCGACAGCCGCATGATTGAACTCGACGGCACTGAAAACAAAGGCAAACTTGGCGCTAACGCTATTTTGTCTGTGTCATTGGCCGTTGCCAAAGCCCAGGCTGAAGAGGCCGGCTTGCCGTTATATCGCTATTTGGGCGGCACCATGGCACGTACATTACCGGTACCGATGATGAACATTTTGAACGGCGGTAAACATGCCGACAATCCGATTGATATTCAAGAATTTATGATTATGCCGGTTTCGGCTTCTTCGATTCGCGAAGCGATTCGCATGGGCGCTGAAATTTTCCAAACCTTGAAGAAAAACTTAAAAGCAGCCGGTCAAAACACCAATGTTGGTGATGAAGGCGGTTTTGCTCCGAATTTGCAATCGGCTGACGAGGCTTTAACTTTCATCGTTCAAGCCATTAAAGACGCCGGCTACAAACCGGGTGAAGATGTTGTTTTGGCACTCGATGCCGCTTCTTCCGAATTCTATGAAAACGGCAAATATGAAATGAAGGGTGAAGGCAAATCTTACACCAATGCACAAATGGTTGAATATTACAAAGGCTTGTGCGATAAGTTTCCGATTTTCTCAATTGAAGACGGTATGGCTGAAGATGATTTCGAAGGTTGGAAATTGTTGACCGATGCTTTAGGCGGCAGAATCCAACTGGTTGGTGACGACTTGTTTGTGACCAATCCGGCACGTTTGCAAATGGGCTTTGATAAAGGTATTGCCAATTCAATCCTGATTAAAGTGAACCAAATTGGCACCTTAACCGAAACCATGAAGGCGGTTGATATGGCTCAGCGCCATGGCTATACGGCTGTTTTGTCACACCGCTCGGGCGAAACCGAAGACACGACCATTGCCGATATTGCAGTGGCTACAAATTGCGGTCAAATCAAAACCGGTTCAATGTCACGTACCGACCGCATGGCCAAATATAACCAATTAATTCGTATTGAAGAAGAATTAGGCGATATGGCCGTTTATGCCGGTAAATCCATTTTGAAATAATACAAAATACACATCAAAAAAAGGAGCTCCGTTTCGGGGCTCTTTTTTTATACCGAACAAGAAAAAATCACATCAACGTCAGCGGCAAAAGTGCGCGACGCGGAGCAATATTCTGCTTCAATACGGCGTGGAAAATAGGGTAAGCTCGCTCACATTCCGTAATGGCAATATTAATAATCTGCGTCAACTTCGGCACCAAATTTAAATCTTGCTCATCAATAAAAATAGAATGTTTAAAAATAGGCATTTGAGCATCTTCCCAATATGAGAAATAGCCCACCCATAAATCCTCGTTCAAAAGAGCCAACAATTCAAAAATGCTCGGTAAATTAACATTTTCCGGTATCAGGTTAATCAGGCAGGAAACGTGCAAACAATTCAGTTGCTCTTCCCACGCAAAGAAAAGGAGCATATTATCCCATTTACCGGCAATTTCAATAACAACCTCACTGTTCGAGCGCCGTTCCGTTGTATGCTGGCGCGCACTGAATAAACATTCAATGTCATCAATCGGGTTATATTTATACAATTTTTCGGCAAGCATTCCTAAATCCCTGTTGGTTTCCGAAATCATGATGACATAACACCGAGTCGACTGACAATTTTAATGCTGAGGTTTTCCACTTTTTTCCGCCAAAAAATTTTTTTTTATTTTTTCATTTTTCACAAAATGCGTAAAATCAATAAGATAAAAATAATCGTGTTTATAATTGTTTTTAAAGTGTGGATTATCTGTTTTTTCTTAATATACTTTTAAGCAATTATATATAAGAGAGGCAAAAATGACAGGTTTGGCTTATCCGGAAATTTCGCCGATTATTTTCTCCATCGGACCATTGGCACTTCGGTGGTATTCCATGGCATATTTGATCGGTATTTTGTTCGGATGGTGGTTGGTCGCCAAACGCGTTAAAAAATATGAAATTCCGTTAACTTCAAAAGACTTGGAAGATGCCGCATTTTACATCACACTGGGTGTTATTTTGGGCGGCCGCCTGGGCTATGTTTTATTTTACGGTGCCGGCCAATATTGGCAAAAACCATGGCAAATTTTTGCTTTGTGGCAAGGAGGAATGTCTTTTCACGGCGGCATTTTTGGCGTTATTGTTGCCATTTATTTGTTATCCAAACATCTGAAGTTTCCATTTTTGCGCTTAACCGATTTGGTTGCCCCGACAGTGCCTCTGGGCATATTTCTTGGCCGACTGGCAAACTTTGCCAATGATGAACTGTGGGGCCGCACCACTGATGTGGCATGGGCTGTACGCTTTCCGCGCGGCGGTTATGTTCCGCGCCACCCATCACAACTCTACGAGGCTTGCTTGGAAGGAATCCTGCTTTTTATCGTGTTAAATATTCTTTGGCGCGTCAAATGGTGTCGTGAACGCAGCGGCTTTTTGTCTGCCGCCTTTTTACTGGGTTACGCCGGTTGCCGTGCTTTCGTTGAACAATTTCGCGAACCGGATGCTCAAATCGGTTTTTTGTGGAGAGGCTTAACCATGGGACAATGCTTATCCTTACCTATTATCTTGTTAGGCCTCGCCGTTTTATATTACGCCTTAAAATTCGGGAAAAAACCTAATTAGGTGTTATTGTCACAATATTACTGTTAAACTTGTAGCTTTTCTGCAAACTTTCATGTGCTCGCTCTGCCACAACGGCACCTTCCATATATTTACGCGTTTTTTCGGCAACGGCTATGGTTATGGTTATTTTAACGCTTTGCCCGGAAGCAAACACAAAATCGGCCGCCGCTACGGTACGCCGAATACTTTCCGCATTATCGCGCGCCTGCTTGGTATTTTGATTATTGAAAACAATAATATATTCTTCATGATTATAACGATATATTTCATATTCCTCTGAAATCTCGTGAATTTTTCGAATAATCATCTGATCCAAACTTTGCACTTTTTTCCAACCCAATTCCTGACACCAATGCGACCTGTCATTAATGCTGAAAATACCGATAGAATATTTAAAAGCAAACTTATTATTGCTGTGCGCCAAAAAAGAAGCATAACTGCCAACATTTTCTATTTCGTCATAATGATAGCGATAATAAAAATCAAACAACGAAGTCACCGTTAAAATAAGCACAAATCCTAAAAAGAAAGAACTTAATCCGGAAGCCGTATCGGCATAAACGAATCCGAAAAACACGCAACAATACGCATAAAACAAACCAATATCCGAATATAAATTGCGAAAACTAATAACCAACAATAAAACGCCGAACATAATCAACCAAATAAACACTGCCGTCAACGGCATAGCCTGCCAACTCAAATTCATATACGGTATCACCTCAATTATATCGCCGGCATGTTGAATAAAGGCAAATTCCAGTAAAACCGCCACAATCAAATAAATGCTGCGCTTTGAAAACAGCTTATGCGTCGGCAACATATAAAACGCCCAAAAATTCAAAGGCGCCAAAAAACATAGCCATAAAAATTGAGCATTATTCGGCAACTCAACTTCTGTCTGTCGCTTCAACCAATTCATCAATAAATAACAAATTAACCCGAACCACAAACCGAAAAAAGGCTTTGCCTGATTGGTCACCGCTAAAAAAATCAACCCCAAAACACTGAAACTTAAAAGCAAATAATGCAAAATCAAACTGAAAGAAAACTCAAACGGGTTCTGTGCAAAAAACAACATCAAAGCAGCGGCAAAAATACTTGCCGGCAAAAAAGACCGCTTAATGGTTAACACGGTTTGCTTAAAATTATCCGTCCGCAGACGCCTCATGTTTTTCTCCTGACATGAGGCAATATAAAATAAAAGGGTTTAAATTTTATTTACACATTTAATGATACAACTGTCACCATATGAATAAAAACGGTATTTTTCCTTAATGGCATGGGCATAGGCTTCCTGCATACGCGTTGTGCCGCCAATGGCACAAATTAACATAAACAATGTTGACTTTGGCAAATGAAAATTCGTTATAATCGTGTCTAAAATACGGAATTTATATCCCGGCGTAATAAAAATATCGGTTTCACCGCAAAACGGATGCAACACACCTTGCTCATCCGCCGCACTTTCCAAAAGACGCACCGAGGTTGTCCCCACGGCAATAATCCGACGTCCTTCCCGCTTAGCCTGATTGATAACTTCACAAGCCTCAGAAGAAATAACCCCATATTCGGCGTGCATTTTGTGGTTATCTGTATCATCTGTCTTAACCGGTAAAAAAGTGCCGGCGCCAACGTGCAACGTTAAAAACACACGCTTAACCCCAAGCGCATCAATCTCATTCAGTAATCTGTCGGTAAAATGCAAACCGGCCGTTGGGGCGGCAACGGCGCCTTCGTGTTTGGCATAAACGGTTTGATAGTCCTCCTTATCGTTATACGGATTCCACAAACCGGCCAATGGCTTATCGCGCTTAATATACGGCGGTAGCGGCATTGAACCGTATTGTTCCAACAACTTGCCCAAATCATCAGCCGAACAATTAAATTGTATCAACACACCATCTTCCTGATCTTTTTTCACCACTTGCGCACTGAACCGGGAATCGGCAGCACTGATTTCGGCGGTATAAAAACGAATTTCATCCCCAACATGCAATCGTTTGGAATTTTTAATAAACGACCACCAGCGGATTCCGTCGTCCGGATGATAAAGAGTAACCTCAACCAACGCCTCACCGCGCTGACCGTATAAGCGCGCCGGAATCACTTTGGTATCATTAAACACCATCACATCACCGGCTCTCAATAACTTTGGTAAATCGTAAAAATGTCGGTCATTAATGATTTTTTCGTCCGACAAATCCAACAAACGCGACGAATCTCGCGGACTTGCCGGTTGTTTGGCAATCAGTTCTTTGTCTAAGTCAAAATCAAAAATATCCACTTTCATCATATACCTCCGCTGTTATGGCGCCTTTATAATATGTTCGGCGGCTGAAAGCAAGATGTTTTTTTTATGGATCTTTTTGGACATTTTTTTAATTTGTCAACTGACTTATATATAATAGAAGTGGCGCTTTATTTAAAAAAAGTAAATTTTTTTCATTTTTTTGACAAAAAGTTGTTGCAATTCATTTTAAATTGGTGTATAGTCGCCTCAGAAATGAATGAAAAGATAGGAGTTTTACAAATGGCAACAAAAGATACTGATGCAAAAATGACTTTAGATGAAGCTAAAGTATATTTGCAAGATAAGAACGATTTTATGCATTTTGACGAAGCATTGAGCATTGTCAAAGCATCTGGAGAAACCGATTTTCTGGCAACCTTGGGCTTAACTTCGGAAACGGAAGAAGTTGCAGCTAAAGGTGAACGCGCTCAGAATTATTATCCGATTGCAAAAATCGGTGAAGATATTGAAGGATTGTATGCAGTCGGCGAATATTTAGACAGTGACAAAATTTTAAACGAAGCTGACGAATTGTATCAAGCATACGCCGAAAGAGAACATATTGAAATTAAACAAGATGACGCTATTGTAATGCATATGCGTCTAATGAATCGCGACGCTAAAGATGTTACCTTAGAAACTTTGGAAGCTGATGAAGAAACCAAAAGTTTATTGGCTCAACTGAACGTTGTTGATGATGATAATGAGTTTGCTCAAACCACTGAAGAAGAAAAGAAAAAATTACTTTCCGGCTTACTTGAAGCCGCTAAAAATAAAGTGGTTGTTGAACGTTCCGCTGAAGATGAATTATTCCAATTACCGGCCAATGAACGTAAGCAATCTGTTATAGATAGCATTAAACAAGCATTCCAAAACAAATTGCTGGTTTCTATCGGTGCCAGCAATGATATGCACCTTACCTCTAAAGCTGATTGGAAAAAGCCGGAAGATTATGCAAAACGTTTTTCAAAATATGCTCAAGGCATTATGGCTCGCTTGCAAGACATGGGCAGCCAAGGCAAAAAAACCGAGGTACATAAAGGACAATTAATCAACAGTATGGTCCAAACGCAACTCTCTATTGAAGAGCGTGCTGCTTTGTATCGCCAATTAGGTATGATTAATGCTGCTAAAGCCCTTGAAAAACAAAAAACCGGCTTTGTCGCAAAAATGAAGGGTTGGTTCGGTAAGGCTTATGAACAGCGTCATGCTATGGCCGAAAATATGAAGAACAACAAATATAAATATATTGCGTTGGGCTTAGGTTCAATTGCCGTTTCGGTTACAACACCGCACGTTTCAGCCGGAAAAGCTGCCGGTATTGCAGCCGGTTACGCCGCCTTTATCGGTGCCGGTTCGGTTATTTGGCCGCTTATCGAAAAACGCGAAGCTATGTTACGTCAGGCTAAAAAGGACAAAAACGAAGAATTGATTGCCGAATTAAACAAGCAAGGCAAAATTAAGAGCCTGTGGAACATCTATAAATCGATGAAAGGCGAAGAAAAGAAACGCTATTTACAACGCGCCGCAATTAATACCGGTGCCGGAATTATCGGTGGTGCCATTATCGGTGCAGCCGGATTCTTTAATCAAGAAGCAACAGCAGGTGCTGTTTTGGTTAAGAGCAAATTCTTTGCCAGTTCAATGCGTATTCTCGGTAACTTGGGTGTTCAGGCCAAATTTACGATTGAAGATCATAAGCAGGCCCAAAAAGACCAGACCGAAGAAAGTCGCCAAAAATCTAAGATGAGCAAAATCGGCTTAGGCGTTAGCGCTTTGGTTGCTCTCATCAGTGAAACAGTTGGTGCTGCCAATGCTTATTTGTCGGGCAATGCTCCTGAAGCCACAGAAGGTACCGGTGGTAAACCGTCAGGATTGCTTGATCAGCAACAAGGCCAGACGACTGAAGGCCAACCAACCGAAGGTCAGCCTACTGAAGGACAACCTACTGAGGAGTTGACAGCTGAAGAATTAGCTGAAAAAGCAGCAGCTGAAGAAGCAGCCGCCAAAGCAGCTGAAGTTCAGAAGTTTTGGGAAGATTATCAAGTTCCTACTTCATATGAAGAGGTAACCGATTCTGATGTAAGCAAGAGCGATTGGAATTTTGTTCAGAGAAATCTTGTCGGCGTTTATGCCACAACTCAAGGTGCCGAACATTTCGGAACCACAGCGGCTGATTCGCAAGCAACATTTGATGAAGCATTGCGCAATGTGGCTACTTATATGCATGAACATCCGGAAGCAGGTGAAGGCAAATCTCCGCTTAAGGTATTGTCTGAAGTTTTAAGACGTCATGCATTGTCTGTTCAAGCTCGTCCGGATGGAGACGGTCACTTGGTGGCTACATTTGATGGCGCTTGGCACTATGGTGATAAGTCATTAGACCAAAACATGAATGCGTGGATGGCAATTATTTGTAATGGCTATAAAGCTGATATTCCGGAAGGAACGGATTTGAATGCGCCGTTAGCAACATTACAACATGATTTAGACGTAGCTTCTCGCACCGGCAACGGTAACCGCGTTATCGGTATTAAGTGCGATCAAACAGCATTTGCACGCGGTCGTTCGGGCGGTCCTGTTAAAATTGAACAGCCGGCACCGGCTCCGAAACCTGAACCAAAGCAAATTAATTTGAATGACGAGCTGAGAAATGAAGATACGCCACGCCAGGTTAATTTGAATGAGGAAATTGAAAATAAAGATATAAAACGTGAAGGCATTTGGGAAGAAGAGCGCGGCACAACCATGAACGGTCGCAATCAACACCCGAATGTAATTAAGCCGGGTAATCACGTGAAAACAAAAGGAATTGAAATGTAATCTGTTTATTACAGTTCAATTGCTTAAATAGTAGACTCCTATAAGTAAAGCGTCTTTCTTAACCGGAAAGACGCTTTATTGTATTTCCCCTCACCTAAAACAAAAAACTAACTTTTGTCGGCACTATGGCAATAATCATAAATCGGGCATTGATCACATAGCGGTTTTTGCGCCTTGCATATATATCGTCCGAACAACACCAACCAATGATTCGTATTCACCACCAATTCTGTCGGCAACACACGCATTAAATCATTTTCCACCTCAAGCGGTGTTTTCCCATGGCTGAAATTCAGACGATGAGCAATCCGCATCACATGCGTATCCACCGCCAATGTCGGCTGATGATACCACACATTCATTACAACATTCGCCGTTTTGCGCCCCACACCGGCCAATTGCGTCAATATGTCGCGATCGGCAGGCACTTCGCCACCGAAATCATCCACCAACTGTGCGCTTAGCGCCATAATATTCTTGGCTTTGTTATTAAACAGCCCAATAGTTTTGATGTATTCCTTCAATTTTTCTTCGCCGAGCGCCAACATTTTTTGCGGCGAATCCGCCACTTTAAATAAAGCCTCGGTGGCTTTGTTCACACCTTTATCGGTGCTTTGTGCCGACAAAACCACCGCCACCAAAAGCGTATACGGATTAACAAAATTCAACTCACATTGCGGATTCGGATTCTCACGCTCAAAAATGCGCATAATCTCGATTATTTCAGCCTTCGAGCGTAATACCTTTGTCATGCCTTAACACCTCCGGCACCGGCGGCTTTCGGCGCATTTTCATCTAAAGGCCAGCGCGGACGAGGCTTAAAGTCCAAATCGCTCACCATTCCCAAACGAAAGCGTTCCAAGCCGGCCCATGCCACCATCACCCCGTTATCGGTGCAAAAACGTATCGGCGGCGCCGCAAAATCCAAATCATAACGTGCGGCCAAATCTTTGAGCTTACCACGCAAATAAGTGTTCGACGCCAC
>JAZNQW010000055.1:0-7552 GCA_045590435.1 Alphaproteobacteria bacterium
TCTGTCGGTAATGAATACTGGATTACGCCGAGTTGTTCAGGCGGTGGCGGAGGATAGTTTTGGAACAATCTGAATGATAAATAACACAAAAAGCGGGGTGGATTTATCCCCGCTTTTTTGTTTGGATAATATCATCGCTTGTGCTTTTTAGTGTCATTACCCGACTCTCTTTCCTCTGTTATTACCCGGCTCTGACCGGGTAATCTTATCCAAAACATTAAAGAATTTGCGAGATTCTGCCACGGCTCTGCTACACAGTGCGTGTCAAGCACGAGGATGACAATAGAAGCGGCCGAGATTACCCAGTCAAGCTGGGTAATGACAGTTAAGGGACGCTGGGTAATGACAGTTAGGAATACGTCGGGTAATGACAGTTAAGGATACGTCGGGTAATGACAGTTAGGGATACGTCGGGTAATGACAGTTAGAGATATGTTGGGTAATGGTGATGAAAAGAAAAAACGGCCTAGGACACACACGTTCCTACGCCGCTTTTGAAAAGATTAAAATTATGCACATGTAAAAAGGAGGGAATTATCTGAAGCCGACCGTTGGGGCGGGAACGTGCTTCTGGCGTTGAATCTTCCTGCCGGCGGCACACTCGCGCTGATACGCAGTCATGGGCTTGGTTTTCTTGTTTGTTCCTTTTTCTTTCTTGGTTCCTTTGTTGGAACGCTGCGTTTTGTTAGCCATAATTGTAGCAAATTAATTGTTAAACACTCTAGTGAACTAAAACTAATAATAAAAAAATCGTTGTTTTTATAGCATAAAAAATTTTTCTGTCAAGTGTTTTTTGTCATTGTTTTTTGAAAAAAATCGTGTTATACTATATTCCGTCAATACAAATATATAGATGCCATTGTGTAAATTATTGGAGAGAAGAAATATTTTTTCTTTTCAATGGTAATTTTACATATACCCTCGGCCTTTTACCCCGTGTTTAAGGCGATTTAAGTGTAGAATTATAAATTTAATTTATTTCATAGCTATGTTTAAGGTTAACGTTTTACGGTTGTTGACCGCAACATTATTTGTTGTCGGTCTAGTTTTTGGTATGTCATCATGTAACAATGATGACGTGGATTCAAAGCGCGAGATGCAGACTTTTGAAAAGCCTACTGAAGGAGAGCGCGTAGAGGATAAGATCATCAAGGGCTCTCTGTCCCACGACTGGGATCAGATTCTTACTGACGAGGTGACTTCGGATAATATGGATGCTACACTTACCGTTACGACTTACGTCAACGGTGAGATTGACGGCAAACCCATGGAGTTCGGTCGTCAACCTCAGCTCAACGGCGGCATTTTCTTGGAGAAGGAGAATTATAATATCACCGCCGAGCAGGTGGAAAATCACATTCTCACTCAGGAGCTGCGTCGTCACTACGAGAAGAACGCTCAGACCGGATTCTGGGAGGAATTGGATACGCTGATTGCCAAGACGCAGGATAACACAGTGTTCGTTCCGGTGAAAATTACCACCGAAACAATCGAAATTGGCAACAAGGTTGTGCCGTTCCCCAGCGACTCTGTCGTGAATATCAGGCTCGTTTCTGTAGAGAACGTTCAGGCTAGCACTCGTGCCGCCGGTCAGACTTACATCAAGGCGGTTCATCCGACCTTGTATAAGGCCGAAATCGACGTCGTAGAGAAGAATGTGTTCGGTGATCCGGAGACATTTAACAAGATTCCTGTTCAAATTATGACGAACAGGTATGAAATCGATATCGATGACGTGGCAGAGTGTAAGGTCATAAATAAAGACCAGTATTGGTTGACCGAAACGACTTCGGAAGTTGTCGCTGATGTCATTCTGACGATGAAGAGTGGAGAGGTGGTCAACGAGCACCTGTCCTATGTGGTAAATCACAAGTTTGAGAAGTTGTATGGTGGTAAGCATTATGTGGCCCATTTCGGCTACAACGAGCTGGCCATCAACCCGAAGTATACCGCCGGAACACTTACAAAAGTAAGAACGGATGGTAACTGGGACATTATGGCTCAGACCGACAAGTACCGTACTGATGACTCTAACGGCGTTGAAGCCGATTTGGTTACAATGAATACCAATCTCTACATGGAAGTTGCCGTTTACCACCATCCGGTGGCAGGCGATATCGTCTGGGAGCTTAAGACTCCGGAGATTTCGCAGACGTCAACAAGTATCACTTCTGTGGCCTCCGATGAGGAAGGTTATCAGAAGGCAGAGCTGACCGACGTGATAGGGATTAACTATCTCAATCACGCTCATGCGCTGGACGCAAAAGCAGACCTTTACACCAAGCCGAAGTCTCGCAAGAACTTTGACTTGGAGGACGGCAAATTATGGGTGGAAGGCACGCACATCAAAGGTGAGATTAACTTCGTTGAGAACTTCACCGATGGTTCGCAGACCACAACCACAGACAAGATCGACGTAGAGTGGACAGCTATTCCTGTCACTGACTGGCTGGCGTATGAGAAGAACGCCACACAGTCAACCAGTGCCGCAGCGCTGAAAGAGACAGCGAAAGTTGCCAAGGCAAACGGCTTCTGGAATTTTGAGCAGCTGAATTATGATGCAACCTCAGAGGCAACTCTGAATGCTTCAAAGCAGGCTAACAAGGTTCTGATCGCTATTGCCAACAACTTCACTTACACCCGCGAGGGCAAGAAGTGGACCTTCGACAAGTTGGAGTTCAACGTGAGCAACGAAAACGGCGCTTATGTCACGATGGGTGAGAAAGAGGACGGTAAGGATACCTATAAGTATGGAGACAAGTTCTCTGTAACTCTGGGCGGTTCTACCGTTGTCGCTGAGACACCGGGAAAAATCGTGATCTCTGAAACTTCTGTTATTGGTCGTGAGGCCCGTAACAAGAAGCTGACGATTGGCAATGATGACGTAACGGCTTCGTTTACCGACGTCTTGAAGTTCTCGGATAACACCGAAAAGGAGACCGCTCGCAGCAAGACTTATCCCAGAACGCGCGTGCTTTTGACCGCATGGAGTTCACATGAAACCAGTGCCGCTGAGGCTACTGCACAGCCGACAATCAAGTTGGAAGCAACTGAGGCTGTGAACAGTGAGGACGGTTGGAGTGCTGTCAATCAGACACGCTTCCTCAACGCCGTTACCACGCTGAACAGTTCAACTCAGAACAACTCGTGGCGTTGCATTGACCCGAACAACATCAAGTATGTTGATGAGGGCTTCGTGGTAGACTTCGGTACGATTGATTTCAGCGTGTCGCTGATTAATCACTCGGCTACGCTGAAGGAGAGCACCGCAACGTTGGATACGTATGATTTCGCCGCTTCAATTGCTATTACCTATGGCGACAACACGGTGAACTCTACGGCTCCCGGCACGATTTTGGTGGACAAAGACAAGCGTGTCACTGACCACGAGATTCGTAACGCCAAGCTGACGATTACCAAGGAGAATGTTTCGGCTAAGCTGGACTTCGTCACATTGTTTAACAATGGCGCGGAGGAAAGCATATCTGATCACATTGATGTCCCGCGTAACCTTGTTCGCTTGAGCGATTGGCTGGCTAACAGTGCAATATTCCCGTTCACAACGGGGGCTGCAACTGTGACGCTGACCTCAAGTGTTGATAAGAGCAATGGTTATTGGACTTATGTTCTGCAGACTCGCAGAATTAAGACCGTGGCTCAGCTTGACGCCAACACCAGCCGCGATAACGAGTGGGAATCTGTGGATGCCAACAAGCTGGTTTATACCCGTGAGGGCAAGAGCTATGCTTTTGACGTTATAGACTTCTCGGCCGCCTATGTGGATGCCAAGACTTCTTTAGTGGAGGAGACGAACACTTCAATGTCTTACGATTACACCTGCGAAATTTCCGTGACTTATGGGGATCATACCCAGAACACCACGGCTCCAGGAAGGATCGTTTTGGCAAAGGAGCGCACCGTAACAGGTCATGAAATTTTGAACCCCTATTTGGAGGTCGTTGACGACAAAGTCAATGTGACTCTGACTTGGGTGACAAAGTATAGTGACGACACCAAGACTGAAGAAAGCGTTTCTGAATTCTTTGACAGGAACATGATCTACCTCGGCCCGTGGGCTTCAGTGGAGAAGAACGGCAATCAGACCACCAGTTCTGCAAACGTGACTTTGGATAATACTGAGGCAAAGACGAAGGGCTACTTCTCATACGACAATGAGAAGAGAACTATCGCAACCGAGGTCTCTTTGGATGCTTCGACCCAGACAAATAAGTGGGAGAGCTTCGATCCAAACCATATCGTGTATAGCCGTGACGGCGTGAGCCACGATTTTGGAATTATAGCGTTTGCAGCCACTTCTAACGACTCCGGTACCTCTGTATCTTCTGATACAGAAGATGCTACGATTTACGGTTATTGGAACAATCTTTCGGTCACCTATGGTTCTAACACAAAGAACGCACAGCAGGCCACCGGAACTATTACCGTGAAGAAGGAGAAGCCACAGGAGCCCGAGAAGGAGCTGAAGTGGGGACGCATCAAGGGCACAGCCGCCACCGTTTCTTTAACAGAGAACTGCAAGGATTGGCTCTATACTCTTGTTGCTCGTACGGAGAAAGGCGTGATCAAATTTATTGTACCGAAGAATGCCTCCGACATTACGTTGGATGAGAGCATGTTCGAGTACAATACTGACGAAAACGTCAACTCAGCTTCTTATTATGAAGGCGCATGGAGAGCGTGCGAGGCTAAAGATGTATCCAAAGCTATGAAGTGGCGCGCCAGTGATGGCTCGACCACTTACAATATGATCAGTTACACGGATGCCACCCTTATGGGCTTCCATAACGGGCATAACACCGTGTTTACTGGTGACTACACTTTATCTGCCGAGAATGACGGCACCGTTCTGGTTATCACTCGCGCAAGCGACGGAAAGACCTGGCGGTTTAACATGCCGACGGTATGATAAAAATTACCATTTCAAGCAGCGTTCTCCTCAAAAAAGGAGGACGCTGTTTTTTATAAAAAGGTAAATTCTATGATTTTCTAGAAATTATTTTTGAACCACTCTTTAATATCTTGGTTTTTGATTTTTTCAAACGCTTCCGCAATATGCGCTTCTATTAAAATCTGTTTAGCTCCTTCCAAAGGAATACCGCGTGATTGCATATAAAAAAGCTGCTCGGTATCTAAATCGCCGCAGGTATTACCATGGGCGCACTTCACATCATCAGCAAAAATTTCCAATTCCGGCTTGGCATCAACTTCGGCCGCATCACTTAAGAGCAAAGCGCGGTGCAGTTGGTAGCCTTCGGTTTGTTGAGCGTTGGGAGCAATATGAATTTGTCCTTGAAAGACGCCTTTAGCCGTTCCGCCGACCACACCTTTAACCAGCTGATTTGATATTGTGCGCGGAGCTATATGGCGAATGTTGGTTGTGATGTCGGAGGTGCCGGTTTGCATCAGCCGATAAGCCCCATTAACCTCCGCGGTGGCGCCGGCTTGTTGCAAACGAATATAGCTTTCATGTCGCGCTAAGGCACATTCACCTTGTGCACAAAAGCCGATATACGAGGCATTTTGCCGCACGTCAACGCTGTTTAGGGCAATGTGGCTCGCTTCAAGAGCCTCATTTTGCCACACATAGTGCTGTAATTCGGCACTGTTACGCACATAAATTTCATTAACGATATTATTAAAATAATCAGCACCATTCTCGGCATCAAAATATTCAAGAATTGTTGCCTGTGCGCGGCTTTCCAACACAAAAATGTTGCGAAAGTGATTAAGTTGTTTTGTGGTGGCAAAATGTTGGTGATAATGCAGTAAAATCGGGCGGTCCAAAACCGTGTCGCGCTCTACCGTTAACATAATACCCTGCTCCAAGCAAGCTGTGTTTAGTGCCGCAAACGGAAAATTTTCTACGTCAAACGATTTGCCTAAGTATGCTTTCGCATCACCGTCAAAAATAGCTTCAACCAATGATTTAATAGTGATGCCAGACGGTAAATCAAAATGTTCGGTTGCCAATTTGCCGTTGCAAAATTTCACTTCAATAATGTCAATCGGCGTGAATGCGGCTTCATGATGACAATGGCAATTTTCATCACAATGATGTGGTTCAGTGTTGACCGCATAACGATTAAAAACGGTCGCCGGAAAATGCGAATATTTCCATGCTTCGGTTTTGGCATTCGGTAAGCCGACAGCGGCAAATGCCTGCGCACCTTTCTCTCGCAAACCGGCCAACCACGGGATATCATCACCCCAAAGCGCTATATTTTGAATGTTCGCCGCCATTATGCCTCTTCCAGAAAAGATTTATAGCCGCTTTGTTCGAGTTCCAAAGCCAAATTTTTATGACCTGACTTAACAATGTGACCATCTGCATAGATATGCACAAAATCCGGTTCTATCAAATCAAGTAAATCATTATGGTGCGTAATAATTAATAAGGCATTTTCCGGTGTGCGCAATTTATTAACGCCTTCCGCCACAATGCGCAAAGCATCAATATCTAAGCCGGAATCAGCCTCATCTAAAATAGCTAACCGAGGTTGTAAAAGGCTCATTTGCAAAATTTCCAAGCGCTTTTTTTCACCGCCGGAAAAGCCGACGTTGATGTCACGTTTGAGCATTTCGGAACTGATACCAAGCTCTTTGGCGGCGGTGCGTAACAGCTTCAAAAATTCGGCGGCGTCAAGTTCCGGCAGACCTGCATATTTACGTTTGGCATTTATGGCGTGCTTCAGAAAATTGCTGACCGTAACGCCGGGAATGGCCACCGGATATTGCATGCTTAAAAACAGACCGACGTTGGCGCGTTCTTCTGGCTTCATTTCGAGCAAATTCTGCCCGTTCAGCCACGCTTCGCCGGTTGTAACTTCATAATCTGACTTGCCGGCCAAAACGTATGAAAGTGTTGATTTTCCGGCACCGTTCGGCCCCATAATGGCATGCACTTCGCCGGCATTAATGGTTAGGCTGAAGTTTTTGATGATTTCTTTTTGTGCCACTCGCGCACATAAATTTTTCACTTCCAATAACGCCATTATCCCACGCTTCCTTCCAAACTTATGTTAATCAATTTTGCTGCCTCGATGGCAAATTCCATAGGTAGATTCTGCATCACTTCTTTACAAAAGCCGCTGACGATTAGTCCGACCGCTTCTTCGGCACCAATGCCGCGTTGCTGGCAATAAAACAACTGTTCGTCACTGATTTTTGAGGTGGTTGCCTCGTGTTCCAAAACAGCTGATTTGTTGCGGTTGCGAACATACGGCACGGTGTGCGAGCCGCAAGTTGAACCAATCAGTAAGCTATCGCACTGCGAATAATTACGGGCGTTTTCGGCAGACTTGGCCACCTCTACCAAACCGCGATAGGTTTGATTGGAAAAACCGGCGGAAATGCCTTTGGATATGATTTTTGAGCGCGTGTTACGCCCCAAATGAATCATTTTTGTTCCCGTATCTGCCTGTTGGTGATTATTGGTAATAGCCACCGAATAAAACTCACCGATTGAATTATCACCTTGCAAAATGCATGACGGATATTTCCATGTGATGGCCGAACCGGTTTCAACTTGCGT
>JAZNQW010000056.1:0-5931 GCA_045590435.1 Alphaproteobacteria bacterium
GGTTGAACCGCTGATGTTCATTGTAGCATCATTATAACTAAATATAGCGCCGCCATAATTACCTGTCGTATTATTCTGGAACGTGGCATTATTAATTGTTATTTCACCATAACTATTTAATGCACCACCGGAAGCTGAAGATTTATAAAACCCATCCCAAACACCGCCGTTAATGATTAATGTATTGCCACTACCGTTACCAACCGTAACTCCGTTTTTATTATTACCGTTAACCGTATACCCTCCGGCATTAACGGTTAATGTGGCATTTGTGCCGGCCATGGTGCCTAAACTAGTCGCAACAGTTTCATTCGCACTCATATTATATGTGCGTGTGGCGCCTGTGTTATGAACTGCCGTATATAAATCGCCGTAATCAAGTGTAATATAACCATTGGTGCTGTTGGTGCCGTAAGTAAGTTTATAACTGGTATTAGTAATACTGCCGGCAATTGTTGATGTACCGAGTTCAATCGCATCCTTTAATTTAGCATCTGCCACATTAATCGTATATGGCGTAGAGCCGCCCAAATTAGCTGTCGGGTCATCTCCCAACTTATTAAACGAACTTAACACAATCTTAGAGTTGTCAATTGATTGCAATGTGCTTGCACTCAACAAATCTGCCGATTGAGAGCTTAAATTAATGTCGGTTGCCACATTAAGGTTGGCATTAAGTCTCACTTTACCCAAATTTTTAGCGTTAATTGCACCATCATTCAAATCAAGTGAACCGCCGTTTGCTATAAATTGAGCCGCATTGCTGATGTCGGCGCTTGCGCCACTCAGTTTCAACTTGCCGGCATTCAAACTAACCGTTGAATTAGCAAACTGATTAGCTGAAATGGTGGTAGTTGTAGAAGCGCTGTTGCTATTATCAATGTTAACCGTACCAGAACCGCTGATTGTTTGTGCCAAAATACCACCGTTCAACTTCACATTACCGGTATTTGTAACCGCACCGCCAATGTTACCGGCCACCGTTGTTAACGTACCGGTCACATTCATACCTTGCGAAACTGCCTTACTCAATGTAACATTACCCGTAACTTTGGTTGTTCCGCTGCCGGAAACCGTTTTGTTGAGTGTGCCGCCGGTTAAAATTAAGCCGTTTGCTACAGCATTTGTAACCGCTCCACCTACTCTGTCGGCAGAAATGGTTAATGCACCGCTGGTGACAATGTTAATAGCTTGCGAAATGGCCGCATTTGATGTTACAGCGCCCTTAATATACGCGGTACCATTGGTTCCGGAAATTGCGAAATCCAACGTGCCGGCATTCAAATTCAAAGTTCCTGTATTGGTAACAGCTGAACGAATGGCGTTGGCACTCATGGTAGCCGTTCCCGAGTTAGTTAAGGAGCCGAAAATAATGCCGTCGTTACTCAACGTTAAAGTACCGCTGTTGTTAACCGTACTTTGCGTGATGTTTGCACCTGAACCGAATGTTGTATAACCGGTGTTCACCAAACTACCTGTACCGGCAATACCCGTGTTAATGGTATTTGGAACACTTGATGTACCGCCTGTAATATTCAATGTACCTTCATTGGCAATTGCATTTATGCCCGAACCTGCAGTATTAATCTTCACATTTGTTAAAGTAGTTGTAGCACCACTGTTCATCACGTTTAATACAGAACCGGTAGCATTTCTAGGATTCGTAATCTCCACATTCTTAAGTGTTAAGTTAGCCGCGTTATTCACTTCAAACAACGAATGTGATTGCGCATTAATCTTTGAGCGGGTCGAACCGGAAGCCACACCATTCACGGTTAAGTTAGTTCCCTGAATAACGCCGGTATTTTCCCCAACGGCATAAACATTTTCCTTTGCAGCAAAGTTAAACGTCTTGGCATCTGACGTATCTAATTGAGCCCACAAACGCAACGTATCACCCATACTCTCTTTTTGGGTTGCTTGAGGGTCCAACTCACTAACGCTAATAACCAAACCATCCTTGGCTGTATTCAAACCCAATGTACCATACACCTTATTTTCATTAATGGTATATTCATAAGCCTTGTTCCAAGCCGTTGCTGCCAGAATTGCTTCCGGAACAACTTGTGTGGCCTCACCAAGAAGAATTTGGCCTGATAGTAACTTAGATTTTAAGGCATCTGACAGGTCTAAGGTAACCGAACTGCTGTTCTTCTCTAACAGTTTAATATAGTAATCCTGAGTTTCATTTACCTCACCCACAAATTTAATATCATCCAACTTAATAACACCGGAACCGGATGTAACATTAATAACATCTGCCTGCTGAGTGGTCAGATTAGCGTCTAATATCCAGTTTGCAGCAGCATCAGACGTCAAATTATTAATGTTAATGGTTTCGATGGTATCATTATCTAAGTAAATTGTACCACCATTGGCTGTTAATGAGGTACCGGACGCCGCAAATGTGTCTGCATTGAACACAAATCCGCCTTTAACCAATGTGGCATTGGCTTTTGATAATGTTCCGTTAACCGTAGTAATACCGTTACCATCTAATGTTAAGGCATAATTAACAGAAGACGCAATACTACCTTGCAAGTTAACATTATTCAAAGACACTGTGGCACTTGCATCACTAACCGTAATTGGGGTATTACTGGCCGCATTACTCACATTAACGTTTTCTAATGACAACGAGGAGTCTTCACCTAAAATAAATCCGCCTTTACCACCAAGGTTAACCGTTGAACGTAAATTGTCGGATGCAACACCTGAAATAATAAGTGATTTATACACTTCTCCCACAGCTGCGTTTGAAACAATCGTGGAATCTGTCGAATCGGCCTGAATAACGCGCAGATCATTATTTGTTGCCTGTGCCACCAAAGTTAACATATTCCCCATTGGTACGGTGGCCGTTCTGTTATTACGCCATACCTCTTCCACGAAAATATTAATTGAATCGTTGAGTGTACCGCCACTTGAAGTTGCTAAAGACGTTTTACCGGTTAAATCTGCATAACGTAAAAAGTTATAATACGTTTTATTAAACGAAGTAGTTTGCAGAATGGTTTCATGCTCTATTCTTTCATTAGATTTTTCTCCCACATTCCACGTTTTTGCGGCAACTTCATCTGTTAATGCCAGATAAACGCTATTATTTTGAGCATTCAAAATTTTAACAATATGATTGCCGACATCACTTGAGGTAAAGTCATCCAAATATTTAATATCGCCAATCGTAATTGGTCCGGTTGAATTCTCACCAAGTGTAAACGTATCCACCAGAATGCCCGTAGAAGTCGGTTTCATATCAATGGTATATCTGACATTTGGGCTAGATACTAAATTATTAATTGTATAAGAAGTTGTCGCACTGTTCATCAAATCAACCGTGCCGTTACGAACAATCAACTTATCATTAGCATCCGCAAAAGTATTAGCATTAAATTTCAGCACTTGATCGGCACTGTTTTCCATTGTTGCCGTAGAGTTGGTAATAACACCGTTTAATGTATTATTGCCAAGCAAAGTAATATTCGTCGGCGTAACGGCCGTACTCTCAATACTACCGGTTAAATCAACATTATTGAGCGTAATTGTCGCGTTTTTGTTACTAACCGTAATAGCTTTACCGTTTTTAGCATTCTTAATTTCCACATTATTAAGCGTCAACGCTGTGTTGTTATCAAGCGCAAACAACGCTTTATTATTTGCATTCAACACCGCACCGGTTCTACCATTAACGGTCAGACTACCGGCCGTAACCGGTAACAAATCGGTTGCCAGAGTATAAGTTTCGCCATCGCTGACATATGAGAAACTTCTAGGATTTGCAGTTTCGCTCTGCACCAATGCATACAACGGGTCAATACTTGTGTCGCTAGCATATAAATAAATTGAATCGTTTGTCGTATCGGTTGTAGCCAACGTAATACCTTTTAATTGTGTAATTACATCCGTTGTTTTCAAATTATCTTTGATGACAGTATAATCATTTAAGATATTTTGCACAACATCATACGTATTTGTGCCGGTACCGTAAGTAGCCTTATTCAACACCAATTGAACATCATCACGATTATCAATCTTCAAAATCTGGAATTGTTTATTTGTTGTAGTTGTTCCGGCAAAGTTAATGGCATCAATAATCAGGTTTCCGGTAGAACCATAACCCAGCGTAAAGTTATCCGCCGTACCGTTTGTTAAATCTAAATCAATGCCATATTTAGCACCGGTGCTGTTGGTTAATTTATGTATTGTATAGGTTAACGAGTTGTTGTCACCTGATGTATCAATCAACGTATTTGCAACAGACACGTTAGAATTTTTGATTTGGTTACGCAAATAGGCTGTACCCGTTCCATCACCGGTGAAGGCCACTGTACTATAAGCGGTTGTGCCATCTATACCGCTAGCATTAATATAGTCATCAAACAAGAAGGTTCCGCTATTAGTAGTATTGAAGGTCGATGTTATTGCCAAGTTATTTGCAGCGGCCACATAAATCGCTTCATATTTTTTATTTGCGTCATTCTTATCTGCCACATAGTTGCCGGAAAACACTGATTGGAAACCATCTTTTGCTCTAAATGTTACGTTATTCCCCAAATAAAGCGCACCACCTTGTGCGGTTGCACCGCGGGCCGAGTTACCCGTAAAGCTTGTATTTATAATTTCTGTTAAAACAGATCTGTTTGTTGGGCTACGATAGCTGTAAATTGCACCACCTCTGGCGGTTCCGCTTGAACCTGTTGCCAAAGCGTAGTTGCCCGTGAATGTCGAACCCTCAATTTTATCAATGCTGCGATTGTTAAAAATTGCACCACCATAGGCACCCGAACTGGCGCCTGTTGTCTTGATATAGTTATCCTTAAATGTTGCTGAAATTGTGCCCACTTGAGCATCATAAGACTCAGAATAACCTACGCCCAGCACACCGCCAAGCGCATTACCTGTTGATATTCCGTAATTGTTCTTATAAGTTCCGCCCATGGTCGTTATTTTAGAACCATTACGCATCATAATTACGGTTCCTTGAATGGCACTCGCTTGTGCATAGTTGCCGTCAAATACCGAATCCGCATGAATCTGACTAAGCGTTCCGCCATTCAAAAGTATGGTACCTCCCCATACGCCGTTTTTAGGCGCATAAGCATGGTTACCTTTAAACTCGGCATTAAGCAAATTAATGTTATAACTTGTATAAAGTGCTCCACCATGCACCGAAGAAGATTTTTCTGAAGAAACATAGTTATCAATAAATTTACCGGTAATACCGCCGGTTATGGCACCGTTCAGATATAGCGCACCACCAAATGCATAAAAAGTGCCGGAAGTTGTGGCTAAATTATCAGCGTGATTACCCTTAAATGTAACATTGTCAAATTTACGAACGCTGCCGTAAACCGCACCGCCGTGAGGGTTACCAGTCCCCAGATTTGAAACACTGTTTCCTTCAAAAGTGGTATTTTTAATTTCCGGAATTGCACTGGTTGTGTAAATAGCACCTCCTCTGGCATTTTTGATTGTATTGTCATCATCAGAGGCGGCAGTTTGAACATAGTTATCCTTAAACACCGAATTGAGAATACCATTAGCAATCGTGCCCTCATTATAAAGCGCACCACCGCCGGCAATAACCTCAACCCCCGGTGTATTAAGAACATAATTGCCTTCAAACAACGTATTTTCAATCTTATTAAGAGCACCGGCGTTCCAAATTGCACCGCCTTGAGCGTCAATAGCATCTACATAGTTACCGATAAAGCGTGAACCGTAAACAGGATTTTCTGTCGTGCCGGTAATTGTGCCGGTAATACCATTGGTGAAAACTCCCGTAGAATAAACGCCCAACGCACCACCTTTAGCCGTTCCATTAACCTTAGAAGTAATTGAGTTACCTTCATACACATTATTACTGAATGTGCCAATGGTGCCGGCATTCCATGATGTACCGTAATATCGAGCATCTAATCCTGTATTTGT
>JAZNQW010000057.1:0-8747 GCA_045590435.1 Alphaproteobacteria bacterium
GGCTCTTTTCTTAAACTGTCATCCTCCGGCTCTTTTCTTAAAATGTCATCCTCCGGCTTGACCGGAGGATCTCGGCTGAATCTTAAACCGTCATCCCCCGGCTCTTTTCTTAAACTGTCATCCTCCGACTTGATCGGAGGATCTCGGCTAATTTTCTATTATCATTCTTGTAATTAACCAACATACTGCGAAGCAGCATAAAATCTTCTTGGCTAATTCTCTGCCGAATCAAAGCGGCAAAAAAATGGGTTAAAAAATATTTAAACTATTCTAGACAAAAACACTTGCAAACCCCAAAAAACTATGCTATTATACTTTTGACAACAAGTATTATTTTTGCTACAAATTAGCATACACATTATAAATTCAGAGGAAAAACCTTTTTTCTCTCATATATGCTTGTTGATTTAATTGAACATTTTATCGCTTTTGAATTGCTTATAGATGATTCTTCATTGACGGCGATTCTTACAAGCGGTTGATATATTTTCGTCATTCTGAGCATAGCGAAGAATCCTGACGAACTCTTTGGTTTTGCTATAGTGTTACCCCGCACTGCAGAACTTATCCATATAACGGGGAAAAATGTTTAATTTTTAATCACAGCGTCTGACTGATGTATCTTTCGGGCGCTTAAATATTGCAATATTTATGAAAAGTTTTAAGGTTTTAACCCTTGCTGTCATTTCTCTGCTGACAGCCACAACAGTAAATGCAGAGAACACAGAAGTAAAAGGCTCAACCGACGCAGCCGCAGTAGCAATGGCCCCGACTGGCACACTCAACGGCACCGACCTCAATGTCATTTTTGAGAAGTTGGACGGTCGTGAATGGAGAGCCACCCTGACCAACTCGGAGAAACCATTCAACATCATCGTTGATGACAGCGAGTGGCTCAGAGACCTGTATACCTTCGAAGGGTACAGTGTTAGGAACGATTCTATCATCGTGAAATTAAACCACGATATGGAATTCGCCACCAAGAACGCTGGCTGGAAGGACGTGTTAGTCGGACAAACTGTCGTCCTCACTGAAATCCGCAGTAACCAAGGAAGGACCACCAAGTCCTACTTTTCGTTAACTGCACTGGAAGATGGAGAGGTGCAGTACTACGCCGTCCACAGCCCATCAGCCAAGCCGGCTAAAAACTACAGAAAGGCCTATGCTTCTGTTCCCGCTCCTACACCCGACAAGAAAGACGCCAAAGGCAAGAAAAAGGGTAAGAAGAGCAAGAAAAGTGAAGATGAGCTCATCGAGGAGATTCTGAGCGGCAACGCTTCAGGATTTACTCTTGAGGTTGAGGGCGACCCCAAACTCTAAAAAAGCTCGTTTTCAGCTCAAAGGCACTTGTTTTCGTGAGAAACCAAGTGCTTTTGTTTTTTAAATAAGTGACTGAGATCCCGCATCAAGTGCGGGATGACTCTATAATAAAAACAGTTGACAATGACAATAATAAAAAGCCGTCAAACCCTAAGACAATTTATTACAAACTGCGAATAGCCTCCAAGGCGGCACGCGCACCGCAACCGGCCGCAATAATAGCCTGCCGATAAGGATTACACACATCTCCGGCGGCATACACACCATCTATTTCCGTGGCGGTGCTGTTAGCTTTGGTAATGATATAACCGCCGTGATCAAGATGTAAATATTTGCGAAACATATCCGTGTTCGGATGATGCCCGATAGCAACAAACACGCCCGCCACTTCCAACATGCGTATGCGATCGCTTTTAACGTTACGAATCTTAATTCCCGTTACTTCCAATGGATTTTCTTTACCTAACACTTCGTCCACCACATTATTCCAATATATGGTGATTTTGCGATTTTCAAACAGGCGTTTTTGCATAATATGTTCGGCATTAAACGAATGACGGCGGTGAATTAAATATACCTTATCTACATAATTGGCTAAATATAACGCCTGCTCCACCGCCGAATTGCCACCGCCGATAACGGCAACTTCTTTGCCGCGATAAAAAAAGCCGTCACAAGTGGCGCATGATGACACGCCATGACCGATATATTTTTGTTCACTCGGCAATCCCAACCACTTAACCGACGCACCGGTGGCAATGATGATTGAATGTGAAGCGAACACATTACCTCCGGCCGAATTGCAAACAAACGGATGGTCATAAAAATCCACTTCGGTAATTTCATCATCAATAATTTTAACGCCTAAATTGACGGCCTGTTGATGAATTTTTGCCATCAAATCATAACCGCTGAGCGGATCGGCAAAACCGGGATAATTTTCAACTTCGCTGGAAATAATCAGTTGACCGCCTTTTTGAGCACCGGCCACAATTAATGAGCGAATTCCCGCCCGCGCAGCATAAATACCCGCCGTGTAACCGGCCGGCCCGGAACCCATAATCAGCAAATCAGATGTATATTCGGCCATAAAATTCTCCTTGCTTTTCAAAATAATGAGCCGGCAGTTGATTTCAAGTGCGGTGCGAAAATAAAAATTGCTAAAAAACACTTGATTTTTACAATAAATCAGCTAAATTGTGAGCAGTCAAAACTTTTAATTAGGAGATTTATAATGCCTTCAGTAATTCATGATAATTGTATTAAATGCGGCACATGCGCTTCAATTTGTCCGGTTAGTGCTATGCACTTGTGTGACGCGCAAATGGTGATTGATCCGGATACATGCATTGATTGCGGTGCTTGCATTGCCGAATGTCCGGTTGGAGCTATTAAAAATGATGCCGAATCTGATGATGCAGCTATCAAATTTAATGCTGAGCAAGCAAAAGTTTGCCCGAACGCTAATGACTAATGATGATTTAAGGCTTATAACTCAGGCTTTGACCTGAGTTTTTTTGTATCTGCATAAAAACCATGTTACCGAACCACACTAACGATTATTTGCTGGATAAGCAGGTTAAAATTTTGCAGCCGACAGACGGTTATCGCGCGTCTACGGATGCGGTTTTGTTGTCGGCTATGGTAGACAGCGTGGCAAATGGCGCACGAATTTTGGATGTCGGTTCGGGAACGGGCGCCGTTTCGCTTTGCCTGGCGCAACGCTTGCAAACCCAATCTGTTGAAATTTTCGGCGTGGAATTACAGCCGGAATTGGTTGAACTTTCTAATGCCAGCGCAACTGCCAACGGATTTGACTTTCTGCATTATCTGCACGCGGATATTCGGCAAAAACAATCTGACGTGCGGTTAAAACCGTGTTCGTTTGATGTGGTCATCAGTAATCCGCCAAACAGTGCCAACGATTTGCCGTCGCCAAACAGCGGAAAAGCCACCGCCCATAATATGCAAGCATTTGACTTGGCCGGTTGGATCGGGTTCTGTTTGAAAATGGCTAAACCGTTCGGCCGTATATATTTGGTGAATCGTGCCGAAGCATTGCCGCAAATTTGTTTAGGCTTGCAAGGTAAGGCCGGCGGTATTTCGGTTTTGCCGATTTACTCAAAACATTTGCAAAATGCCAAGCGTGTAATTGTGGCGGCGCAAAAAGATTCTAAAGCACCGTGCCGCATTCTGCCGCCTTTTGTCACGCATGACGAATCCGGAGCTTATACGGCAACGGCCGAGCAGATTTTGCGCGGCGGCAAAAGTTTTGCACAAATATTGACAGAGTTTTAATTTTTATTTACTCTTTGCCTATATACTGCTTCCATATATGTGAGGTGTTTCATGAAAAAATATTTACTTTTGGCTTTGGCTTTTTGTTTTGGAGCAACGGCAACGCAGGCAGCCTTGCCGCAATATACCGACGATATGGAATTTGAACAATGCACACGCACAACCAGTGTGTGGGATCCGTGTGTGAAAGAAGAAACTTCGCGTTTTTTAGATAAAATCAAACAACAATATCGTGATGTTTTGTATATGCCTCAAATTCCGCAATGGAAAGGCGATTTGCAAAAAGGCACCGACACCATGCGCGATATGTATGAAAGTTGGATAGCTTATCGAAATCGGTTATGTTCGCTGTCTAATGCGGCAGCGCGCAATTTAGAGCCGATTGTGACCGAAAAATTTTCATGCACCTTATATCAAACATTGCATCACCATGACCACATGGGGCAGATTTTGCAACTTTTACGCAGTAAGCAACCGCGGCGCGCTATGTTGAACGAAAAACAAAAACCGGTAACGCTGTTTCGTATTAACGAACATGATGCCGAATTTACAACCTGTTTGAGCGATAAAAAACCGGCCAAAGAGTGCTGGGATGCCGAAAATGATCGCGCTACAAAACGCCTGAAAGACTTGTATAAAACATTATCTACCGATGAACATGTGGGACAATGGAATAACGGACCGGATTTGAAAAGCGGTAATTATCGCGATATGTTCGACAGCTGGATTGCTTATCGTAACCGAATTTGTTCGTTGGCCGCTTTCGCCTACCGGCAGTCTGATGCCAAGCACAAAATCAGTTTAAACGGGTGTGTTTTGTTCTTAAATAAAGAACATGTTGAAATTTTGGAATCGTTGTTGGTAATGGCTAATTCGGCTTTAGATGACGGTTTCGAAGAAGTATTTGATGCTGAAGGCAATATGACCGAAAATCCGGTAGCCGATAATGACGGTGGTTTAGCTGAAGGTAAAACCATCACACCATTGGAGCGTCGTCTTGATGAATCGAATGCGCCTTTAAATATTGATTTGGTTGACGGCGAAACGAAACAAAGTGTGGATAAACCGGCCGCAAAAGAAGTTGAGAAACAGCCGAATATTCCGGCATGGGCCAGACAAAATTAAGGTTTCATTAATAAATATACATACCTGAATGTATAAAAAAAATATTGCATATTTCCGATTAAAGGTTATATACATGCTATTTAGTATAATAAATAGAGTATGAGGGTATCATGCGACGAACCAAAGAAGATGCGGAACAAACCAGAAAGGCTATTCTTGCCTCGGCAATGGATATTTTTTGCGAAAAAGGTTATTCCAAAACAACTTTTGATGAAATTGCCAAACGCATTAATTTAACCAAAGGCGCGGTTTATTGGTATTTTCGTAATAAGCCGGATATAGTGGCGGCGCTGATTAATGATTTTGCCGGTAAGCATATCGGCTTAATTAAAGAATTTTTGAAAGCACCGGATGAGGCCGATTTTGAAGACATTATCAATATGGAATTGCATATTAATCGGCAAATTCGCGAAGATCCTGAATTTTCAAAGTTTTTATTCTTTATTTCATGCCAAATGGAATGGAGTGAAACCATTATCAGCAAAGTGCGGCCGACAATTGAAGAAACAAAAAATATCGGGCGTAATTTGTTGCTTGAGGTTTTATCTAATTTACAAAAACGCGGCAAAATTAAACCGGACGTTGACGTTTTAATGATTACGGAAATTTTACGCATGATGTATGGCGGTATACTAGAGGGATATTTCAGTAAGCGGTTGGAACACGACTTTGATGATGTGGTACGAACCAGCTTCAATTTGGTTTTTAACAGTATTAAAACAGAAGGTTAAAATTATGAAAATTAATTATCCGGATTTAAAAGAAATTTCAAAAAGAATTGCACTGTTTGTATTGTGCGTGGCCATCGGTTGGTATTTAAAAGGCCGTTTATCACCAGCGCCCAATATGATGGGAATGGGCGGCGAAACTTATATCTTGGCACAAAATGCGCAAAACAAAGATGTTTCCGCCTTTAATGATAAGATTTCATACATTGAAGCCATTAATGAGGTTAATGTATTACCGCAGGTAACCGGAACCATTCAATCGGTTTTATTCAAAGAAGGCAGTTTGGTGCAAGAGGGTGATGTTCTGTTTGAAATTGATGCGGTAAAATATCAAGCCGCCTATGATTTGGCACAGGCTAAATTGGATAGCGCCAAAGCGAATTTGGTTAAGGCTGAGCGCGACTATGAACGCCAAGTCAAGTTAAGCAATGAAAAATTTGCTTCAAAGGCTACTTTTGATACTTCAGAAAGTGCTTATTTGCAAGCCAAAGCCGCTGTTGAAGAAGCCACTGCAAATTTAGATGTGGCACAAAAGGATTTGGCAGAAACCAAAGTAACGGCACCTATTTCCGGTAAAATCGGTAAAGCACTTGTAACCAAAGGTAATTATGTTGTTGCATCAAGCGTTATTTTAGCGAAAATTGTGCAGGTTGAACCGGTGCGTGTCAGCTTTTCTTTAACCGATAAAGAAGTGGCTTCTATTCAGGAAAAAAGCACGAATAATGAGGATTTGAAAGCACGTATTACTTTGGCGACCGGTGAACAGGTAACCGAAGATGTGGTGAATACTTTTGTGGATAATGCGGTTAATACAAACACTGCCACTATCACAGTTTATGCCGATGTGGCGAACAATTCAGGTCGGTTAATTCCGGGCAACTATGTACAAACAGCCATTACCGATAACAAACCCGAGTTTTCTATTGTTGTGCCGCAAACCGCCATTAATTACGATAGCGAGGGTGCTTATGTTTATGTGGCCAAAATCAATCCGGAAAAAAGCAAAGAAAATGATTGGCACGGCGTGGCTGAGCAGCGTCGTGTGGTTTTAGGCAAAACCGTTGGTGAATCCGCGCAAGCCGTAGAAAAAGGGTTATCTACTGATGACTTAGTGGTCGTGCAAGGTAATGTAAAAATTCAAAACGGCGCACCGATTAAAATCGGCATATTGGCAGATAAATAAGAGAGGTTAGGCAGATGTTTTCAAAGTTTTTTATTGATCGTCCGCGTTTTGCCGTGGTAATTGCCATTGTTATGGCGTTGGCCGGTATTGTTTCGGTTATCACCATGCCTATCGGCATGTATCCGGAAATTTCTCCGCCGGAAATCCGCGTTTCAACCAACTATATCGGCGCCAGTGCCGAAACGGTGGCAAATAACGTCGGTATTCCGCTTGAAAAAGCCATCAACGGTATTGAAAACATGCTGTATATGTCTTCAAATTCTTATAATTCCGGCGCTTATGATCTTTCTATTGCTTTTGAAACCGGTACCGATCCGGATTTGGATCAGGTTAAAGTGCAAAACCGCATTCAGCAGGTTCTTGCCACATTGCCGGCCGAAGTGCAAAACGTCGGTGTAACGGTGCAACGTCGTTCGTCCGACATTTTGGCGTTTTTACAGGTTACTTCGCCAAACGGCACTTATGACAGCAACTTTTTGAACAACTATGTTGAAAATAACATTAAAATTTCATTGAGCCGCGCTTATGGTGTGGGTGAAGTGATGGTTTTGGGAGCCGCCACCAGCATGCGCGTCTGGATTGATGCCGACAAAGCCACTGCCTTAAATATTCCGATAGAAACCATCAAAGCAGCGATTCAAAGCCAAAACATGCAACCGTCATTGGGCTCCATTGGTTCGGCACCGGGCGACGGGAAACAAGCATTGGTTTATTCTTTGGAAACTCAAGGTCGTCTTAACGATCCGAAAGATTTTGAAAATATTATCGTGCGCACGGCTGAAGAAGGCGGTTTGGTGCGCTTAAAAGACATTGCTCGTGTTGAACTGGGCTCGGAAAATTATTTGTTTAATTCAACCGTAGACGGTCAACCGGCTGTTTCCATCATCATCAATAAATCGTCCGGTGCAAATGCCGTAAGGGCAATGAAAGCAGTCAGAGCCGAATTGCAAAAATTATCCCGTTTTTATCCGGAAGATTTGGATGTTAAAATTTTCGTAGATACCACCGATTTTATTGTTGCTTCTATTGAAGAAGTGTTTTTTACCCTGTTTTTGACTTTCGGTTTGGTGGTGTTTGTATGCTACATTTTCTTACAAGATTGGCGCGCCACATTGGTGCCGGCCATTGCCATTCCGGTGTCAATTTTAGCCACTTTTGCGGTAATGAAGGCGCTCGGGTTTAACTTAAACATTTTAACGCTGTTCGGCTTGGTTTTAGCCATCGGCTTGGTGGTTGATGACGCCATTGTGGTGGTAGAGCGCTCGCTTTTCTTGATGCAGGAAGAAAAACTTTCGCCGCACGATGCCGCGATTAAAGCCATGGAACAAGTGTCTTCCGCTGTTGTGGCTACAACATTGGTTTTGCTCGCTATTTTCGTGCCGATTGCTTTTATGGGCGGTATTACCGGTAAAATTTATCAGCAATTTGCCATCACGATTTGTTTTGCCATTTTATTTTCATCCGTTAACGCTTTAACGCTTTCACCGGCGCTGTCAGCTACATTTTTAAAGCCGTTTGAAGAGAAAAAGACCGGTTGGCTTGGTTGGTTTAACCGACTTATCAGCGGAACCACAAATAAATATTTGGTCGCCGTCAGCTATCTTGGACGTAAAATCAGTGTTATTGTGTTTATTTTAGGTCTTATTGTCTTATGCATCGGCTTTTTCCTCAAAATCACGGCCACATCATTTTTACCGGCCGAAGACCAAGGTGTCATTATGATTAACGTGCAGTTACCTGAAGGTGCTTCAAATGTGCGCACTCATAAAGTAAACAAAAAGATTTTGGAAGTTGCCAAAACCGAACCGGCTGTTAAATCGGTTATGAATCTGGAAGGTTTCAGTATTATGGCCGGTCAGGGCGAAAACGTCGGCTTTGGTGTTTTGAGCCTTAAAAACTGGAATGAACGACAAAGCAAAGATGATTACTCCACCAATATTTTACAGCGTTTACAGGGCATTCTAAGTCAAATTTCCGAAGCTAAAATTCAGCTGTTTGAACTGCCGGCCATTCCGGGTCTCGGCTCTACCAATGCCATGGATTTCAAAATTCAATCTGTAGAATCAACCGAAGTCGGATCGTAGCCATGTCGT
>JAZNQW010000058.1:0-14323 GCA_045590435.1 Alphaproteobacteria bacterium
AGACCGCTTGGCCCCCGACTTAAGCGAACGTAGGCAAACATAGTGGAGGCCAAATGTTCGCCGCAGAGAGCGAAGCGAACGCAGGCAAACATAGTGGAGGTCAAATGTTCGCCGCAGAGAGCGAAGCGAACGCAGGCAAACATAGTGGAGGTCAAATGTTCGCCGCAGAGAGCGAAGCGAACGCAGGCAAACATGAGGGTGAAACAAAGGTGGCAGGTTCGGATAAAATATTGAACAAAATAGAAGAAGAACTAAGCAAGTATAACCAGCAAATTTACGAACAGGTTGAAATAGATGCGAAATATGCCGGCTACCTAAAACGTGAATATGAGGATATTGCGGTATTTAAACGTGATGAAAATCTCAAAATTCGCGACGATATAAACTATGCTGAAATTGGCGGGTTATCGACTGAAATGGTGCAACGATTCACAACCGTGCGACCAAAAACCATAGGTGAGGCAATGCGTATAACGGGAGTAACGCCGGCAGCGGTTACGGCAATTTTAGGGTATTTAAAAAATGACTGAAATACAGAAGTTTACTTATCATGCGCACACAAATTTTTCCGACGGCAAATGTACGGCACTTGAAATGGTGCGCCGTGCCAAAGAAATCGGTTTTACCGAAATCGGCATAACCGACCACTTGATTGTTCATAAAAATATGCGTCAGAGTCCTTCTTGTGCCGTAAATCAATATATGATGCAGGAAGCGCACATATATAACGTCAGTTTTGCTGAAATTATAGAGCCTTTTCAGCGGCACTGTGAAATGTTGCGTCAGCTGTCAAAAACGGAAAATTTTCCAATTCGCATAGGCTTTGAAGTTGATTTCTTTACATACAGCGGATGGTTGGAAGAGTTGGATGATTTTTTGGCGCACTTAGATTGCGATTATGCTATCAGTGGCAATCACTTTGTTTTTGATGCCGATTGTGAAACCGTTTACAATTTAACCGATCTGCCGAAACTTTCTGATGATTATGGTTGGTATGATGAAATGTTGCGGGGGCATTTTAAGGCTATGAAAGAAGCTGTGGAAAGCCGGCGCTTTAAATTCTTGGCACATTTGGATTATGCTCGTCGTCTGGGGGAAGATATATGCGGTGCCACGTCGTATCGAACGGAAAAATTAGCGGTTTTGGACGCATTGGCACAGACCTCCACCGGAATGGAAATTAGTACCAAAGGTCTGCGCCGAATTAATGATTTCTTTCCGGCAGCATGGGTTTTAGATGCGGCCGCCGAGCGTAATATTGCTATGGTTATTAGTGATGATGCTCATAAAGCCGTTGAATTAGGTGATAAATTTGATCTGGCAGAACAGGCTTTACTGTTGCATAATAATCGTCAGCGTTTGCATTTTTAATTTTGGTTAATAACCAATATAATCTGTTGCGAAAAAACACGGAATGATTCATACTGTATCTCAAGAGGTAAGAATGGATATAAAAAACGAATTTTTGGGGTTGCTGAACACACAAAAAACGCAATTATCTGATGCTTGTCCGGTATCCGAAGATGGCGTATTATCGGCGGAACAAACGTGGGAAAAAATGCAGCTTTTTGTAAAGATGTTGCAAGATTGGAACCAAAAAATGAATTTGGTCAGCAAAAATTCAATGATGGATGTTTGGATTCGCCATGTACTTGATTCTGCACAATTATTTTCGTTATTGCCGACTAATTTGAAGCAAATGGTTGATATAGGCAGCGGCGCCGGTTTTCCGGCAATGGTATTGGCTATTATGTTGCAAGCAAAAAATCCGGAGGCAAAAATTGTGTTGGTTGAAAGTATTGCTAAAAAAGCCGCCTATTTGCGTGAAGTTGGTGAACGGTTGAATTTAACGAATGTTCGGATAATCAATGATAGGGTTGAAAACACTGTATTTAAAGGTGTTGATGTTGTTACGGCTCGCGCCGTGGCGGCTTTAGACGTATTATGCGACTATGCTTATCAAATTAAACCTGCTCGAACACTGTTTTTAAAGGGGCAGAGTTATGTTGCAGAAGATGAAGAAGCGCAAAAGCATTGGGCGTATCACAAAAAAATATATCCGAATAAATACAGTGAAAACGGCGTAATTTTGGAATTGTTTGATATAAGGAAAAAGAAATGAAGATAATTTCAGTGGCCAACCGTAAGGGGGGAGTGGGAAAAACAACCACAACTATTAATATTGCAACAGCTTTGGCAGCAATAGATAAGCGTGTTTTGGTAATAGATTTTGACCCGCAAGGCAATGCAACAACTTCATTGGGTATCAATAAAGAGCGCGGGCAAACCTCATCATATGATGTTTTGGTAGGAACTCGTCGAGTAAACGAGGCAATTGTACACACGGAATTACCGCATTTTGATTTAATCCCGTCTTCACCGGATTTGGCAGCCGCTGAAGTAGAGCTGGTCGACGTGCCTGAGCGTGAATATATGTTCAAAAAAGCACTGAGTTCCATGCCGGCAGTATATGACTACGTGATTATCGATTGCCCGCCGTCATTGAACCTGATTACGATTAACGCCATGGTGGCGTCAGATTCTGTGCTGGTGCCGCTACAATGCGAATTTTTGGCGTTGGAAGGATTGGCTGATTTAATGAAAAACATTAACGCCATAAAGCGTAATTTTAATGCCAAATTAACCTTACAAGGCATTGTGTTGACCATGTTCAGCAAGCAAAATAACCTAAGTAAAATGATTGAGGCAGATGTGCGCAAATATTTCGGTGATAAAGTTTATCAAACAATGATTCCGCGTTGTGTGCGTATTGCTGAGGCGCCTTCTTACGGTAAGCCGATATTGATATATGATTTTAAATGCACCGGCGCACAGGCGTATATTCAGCTGGCAAAAGAATTTTTGACAAGAGAAAAGGAGTTATAAACAGATGAGCGGCAACAGTAAAAAATTTGGTTTGGGGCGAGGCTTGGATACATTGTTCGGCGAACAGGAAGATATTATTAAATGGGATGATGCCGATAATGGTACAGGCGAGAAAAACAGTGTTCAGAAAACGTCAGAAAACAAAAGTTTGCTATCAATTGATAAAATTTCACCAAGTTCTTTTCAACCTCGGCACGATTTTGATGAAGAAGCGCTCAAATCATTAAGTGATTCGATTCGTGATAAGGGTGTTTTGCAACCGTTGTTGGTGCGCCCATCAGATGGCGGTCGCTATGAGCTGATTGCCGGTGAAAGGCGTTGGCGTGCCGCACAAATGGCCGGTTTGAAAGAAGTACCGGTTGTTATAAAAGTTTTGAGCGATAATGAGGCGCTGGAAATTGCTTTGATTGAGAATTTGCAACGTGAAAATTTATCGCCGATTGAAGAGGCTGAAGGCTTAAATCGTTTAATGACCGAATATCAATATACGCAAGAGTTAATAGGGAAAACAATCGGTAAATCACGCTCATATATTACGAACGTTTTGCGGTTATTGTCGTTGCCGGAGGAAGTTCGCCAAGCCCTAAGCAACAACAAAATCAGCGTTGGACATGCGCGCGCGTTAGTGGGGTGTGAAAATGCTGTTGAATTGGCAAGAATGGTTATTAAAAAAGGCCTTAGTGTGCGTGAAACGGAGAAATTAGCGAATGCCGCCAAAGATACTTACGGTCGCGAAAGTGCAAAAAAACACCCGTTACAGGTTGATGTGGATTTGGAACAAATTATGCATGATTTGCAAGAAAAATTACAACTAAAAGTCAAAATTAACTCTGGTAAATCAGGAAAAGGTAGTGTAACATTACACTATAATAATCCCGCTGAATTAAGTGTGATTTTGGATATATTGGAACAACGTTAGGAGACTGATATGACGATTTTAGAAAAAATGCTCGATAATTGTAAAAAAGCCGGCTATTATCCGACGGAAAATATTGAAAAAATAGCCAAAGCCAAAAATATGATGTTTGGTGATGAAGAATGGCGTCGTTGCCCGTGCGACGGTCAGAATGAAAAGAGATATTGTATTTCTGATTTATGCCGCAGTGATATTGAACGTGACGGAATTTGTCATTGTCGTTGTTACAAGAAAGCCGGTTCAGACAACGCTTAAGTTTATCAAATATGCCGTTGACGGCGCTTCAAGCAGGATAGGGATATGATTGATCCTCAATTTGTTCATTTGCGTGTGCACACAGCCTACTCGTTAGCGTTGGGGGCTATGCAAGTGCCGGATTTGATGCACAAGCTGCATGATTTAGGTGTTGCGGCATGCGCTATCACCGATCGAGGCAATCTGTTTGGCGGTAAAGCCTTCTCTATGTATGCATCAAATGAGGGAATTAAACCGATTCTTGGCGCCGAATTGGCGTTACATAATGATGACTCGGAAGATATCGCGCTTTCCAAAGGGGTTGAACAGGCACCGGATAATATTATTATTTTGGTGAAAGACGCCGACGGCTATGCTTCATTAATGAAGATTTTTAAGCGCTATTATCTGGATAATACCGAGACAAACGGCATTCCGCAAATAAAAATGGACGATTTGCGGCAGTTCAATCAAGGTTTGATTTGCTTAACCGGTGGCTATAACGGGCCGCTCGGCCGTTTGATATTACTTAATCGAAAAGCCGAGGCTGAGCAAAAGTTGCTGGATTTGAAAGAGATTTTCGGTGACAGATTGTATATGGAAATATCTCGTGTCGGTTATGATGAAGAAAAAGCAACAGAGCCGGATTTCATTGAATTGGCCTATAAGCATAATGTGCCTTTGGTGGCCACCAATGATGTATATTTTTGGAATGAAGATATGTATGAGGCGCATGATGCCTTGGTTTGCATTGCCGAAGGAGAATACGTTTCCGACCAAAATCGCAAAAGATATTTGCCGACAAATTGCTGGCGTTCGGCCGAGGATATGATTCAGTTATTTAAGGATATTCCTGAAGCAATTGAAAATACGGTAAATATCGCCAAGCGTTGTAATTATCTTTCCAAAAAAGTAGAAGCATTGTTGCCGATTTTTGTATGTCCGGACGGTAAAACACAAGATGAATTTATTACCGAAGAAGCCTATAAGGGTTTGCATGAGCGTATGGAGGCGCAAGTTTATCGGCCGGATATGACGCCGGAAGAACGATTGGCAACCGATAAAATATATTATGCACGGCTCGATTATGAACTTTGCGTTATTAAGCGTATGGGGTTTCCGGGGTATTTTTTAATCGTGTCTGATTTTATCAGATGGTCAAAAACGCACGGTGTGCCGATTGGGCCGGGACGTGGTTCCGGTGCCGGCTCGATAGTGGCGTGGGCTCTGAAAATTACCGACCTTGATCCGATTCGCTTAGATTTGCTGTTCGAGCGTTTCTTAAATCCGGAACGTGTTAATATGCCGGATTTCGACGTTGACCTATGTCAGGAAAATCGCCATAAGACGATTGAATATGTGCAGAATAAATATGGTATAGATCACGTGGCACAGATTATTACTTACGGCAAATTGCAATCAAAAGCCGTGATTAGAGATGTGGCGCGTGTTCTGAAAATGCCGTATAGCCAAGCAGATCGTATTTCTAAAATGATTCCGCCGGGCAAGGGCGGTAAAAACCCAACTTTACCACAAGCTCTTGAACAAGTGCCGGAAATGGAGGAAATGCGGCAAAATGATCCGGATATCAAGAGGTTATTTGATATTGCAATTAAATTGGAAGGGCTTTATCGCAATTCGGGTATGCATGCCGCCGGCGTTGTTATCGGGGACAGACCACTTGATGAGCTTGTGCCGCTGTATAAAGATCCGCGCGCCGAGATGCCGGTTACGCAATATGATATGAAATATGTGGAAGAAACCGGTTTGATTAAGTTCGATTTTTTAGGACTTAAAACATTAACGGTAATAGAGCGCGCCGTGGAATGGGTTAAAAAGATTCACGGTGTGGAATTGGATATGGCTTCATTGCCTTTAGACGATAAAAAAACCTATGAATTATTGCAAAGAGGTGATACCAGTGCGGTGTTCCAGTTTGAATCGTCGGGCATGCGTGATGTGATGAAGCAGATTAAGCCGGACCGCTTTGAGGATTTAATCGCCGTGATTTCACTGTATCGACCGGGACCGATGGCCAATATTCCAACCTTTATTAACCGTAAGCACGGCTTGGAAAAAATAGAATATTTGCATCCGGATTTAGCACCGATTTTAGATGAAACTTACGGCATTATGGTTTACCAAGAGCAAGTTATGAAAATTGCTCAAGTTTTGGGCGGTTATACCTTGGGCGGAGCCGATAGGTTGCGTAAAGTGATGGGTAAAAAACAAGTGGCGGAAATTCCGCACCAGCGCGAAATGTTTACCGAAGGTGCTACCAAAAAAGGCATTGCGCCGGAAATTTCGGGGGCTATTTTCGACCAGATGGCCAAATTTGCCGAATACGGCTTTAATAAATCACACGCCGCCGCTTATTCGCTGATTTCTTACCAAACAGCGTATTTAAAAGCACATTATCCGGTGGAATTTATGTGCGCAGTTATGGATTTTGATTTAACCAACACCGAAAAAATTGCTTTTTACACCGAGGAAGTGAAAAAAATGGGCTTTAAAGTGTTGCCGCCGGAGATTAATTATTCAGATGCATTGTTTAAGGTTGAAAACGGCAATGTGCGCTTTGCTTTGGCGTGCGTGAAAGGGGTGGGCGAAGCAAACATGAATGCCATTGTTAGCGAGCGCGAGAAAAACGGCCCGTTCAAAAATATGTCTGATTTTATTCACCGCATGGATGTGAAGCAGATTAATCGTAAGCAGCTAGAGCAACTGATTAAAGCCGGTGCTTTTGATGGTTTAGATAAAAATCGCCACAAGTTGTTTGAAAATATTGATAATATTCTACGCCACATGGCGGCATCTACCGAATTGAAAGTCAGCGCTCAAACTTCGCTTTTCGGTTCAGAAGAATTAAGTTCGGAAGTAAAACTCAAGGAAATAGCCGATTGGCCGGAATTGGACAGATTACAAATGGAAGCGGAAGCTGTTGGCTTTTACTTGTCGGCGCATCCGCTTGATATATATGGCGATAGTATGCGCCGGCTGGGCGTTAAGCAGTTTGAAGCGGCCGTAGACGGCATTAAAACCGGCGATAAATTTCAGGTTAATTTGGCCGGTTGTGTGCAGTCATATCAAAAGAAAATGAGTAAAAGTGGTAAACCGTTTGCCTTCTTAAAACTGACGGATACAACGGCTTCGTATGAAGGCACGCTGTGGAGCGAAGATATGAAAAAATACGGACCGGCTATTGAAAGCGGCCAACCGCTTTTTGTGCAGGCGGTTATTGAAAAACAGGAAGAAGATTTGCCGCCGCGCATACGTTTTAATGTGGTGAAAACGTTAGATGAGGCTATTACGGAAAATTCAAAAGGCTTGGAAATTACCATTAGTGATGTGTCGGCAGTTCGTCCGCTTAACCAGATTTTAATGCGTGAACATTATGGTGTTCATAAGATTTATTTGAAACCCGAAGTGCCGGATTGGGACGTGCGAATTGAACTTAAAAACGGCTATGCGCTTGATAACGGTAGTTTGCTGACGAAAATTCGTGCCATTTCTGGTGTTGCCATGGTGAAGGAAGTGTAAAATGATTAATGTAAACAAGTATTCAATTTTGGGAATTTTGGTCAGAACATTTAAGTTAAGCTGTAAAATCTTTACTCACAGCTCCGTTTTACTGGCCTATGCCGCCGTATTGGCCGTAATCGGTTTGTTGTTCGGTTATTGGGGATATTACTGCCAAAACGGCTCAGGCATGGTATGTTATTCGATAACCGGCTCACCGTACACCTCAGTTGGTTTATATCTGTGGTTGGCACTCTTTTTGTATTTTTATTTAACCTATGTTTATGACTTTTACGAAACGGCATTTTGTGCAAAACCATTTAAAATCAGTCAGGTATTAACGTTTTCAAAAGCAAAAGGTAAAGCGGCACTTGTTGTATTTGCATATATTTTAGTATTTATTGTGCCGGTTTTGGTAATTACGAAAGTTTTGGCTCAGCCGGCATATCCGGATTGGCGCATTGAAATGTTGAATTTTACGCTGATTTTCTCATTATTTATGCTTCAACTTTTCATGATTCGCACCATTGCGGCGTTGAGTTATTATTTGAAAGACAAAAAGTATCCGAGCTTACGTCAATTATATGATTTGACTTCCGGTGCGGGTTACGTATCGATTATTTTATTCTTAATCATACTCGCTTTCTCGCTGCTGACATACATGATTATTGCGGCAAAACTGAACGGCTTGGGTTGGGGTAAGACCAGCTTTATCGGTTTATACTGCATTATCTTTTTAAGCCATGTTCTGCGTCTGTTTTATGAATCGGTGCTGATAGCGTTCTGTCGGGCACAGCATGAGTTGCTGCAACCTGACGAGGCTTTAGATGATGAAGTTGAGGTTGAATCCAATGACAATAATCCCGCTATTGTGGCGAATGAAACAGTTGAAGTTGTGAAAGAACAGCCGACAGAAAAGAAACGCACAACAAAGCGCACAACCGGCGCCAAAAAGAAAACAGATGCCGCAAAGAAAACCAAAGAAACCGCGGCGAAGAAGCGTCAACCGGCAAAAAAACGCAGTAAAAAAGAGGCATAATAAATCAGATAAAATTAAAGGGCAGCTTAACGCGGTGGTTAAGGTGCCCTTTGAGAAGAAACACATCAGTAATTGATGCGGTTTTTTAAGCGTTGCCACCAGTTGTAATGATAGCACTGGTGGATGTTGTGGTTTTCCTCTGGAATGGCCCACACTTCGTCACCCTTTCGGAGCTTCAATGCATCAGCATAAACTTCTGCAGATTCATTGATTGATGTTTCGAACACGGTGTGGCGAGGCCAACCTAAAAATTCTACACTGTAGCAGAAACGAACGCGTACGGTACAATCATGAAACTCAATTCCGATCACAACAGCTTTGTAGCCGCCTCCTAAAATCTCCTCCATACAAAAAATTATTTAAATTATAATAAAATTGCATTCAGTATAACAAAAAAATACTTTTTGTCAAGAGTTTATTTTCAAAGCGCGCATAGAAACGGTGCAATTTTATGTTATTGAAAAAAAACCACCGGTTTAGACCAGTGGTTGTTAAGTTAGTATTGCTTTTTAGGCTTCATCAACTTCAAAGTTATCTTCTTCCGCGTTCGGATCGTATTCTATGCCGAGTTTGGCGAGCATATCGTCGTTAATGTCCTCACGTTGAGCCACAATCCAATCCGGCACATTCGGGCATGGCGGCAACTTAGCCAACTTAGTCATATTCTTATCCAAGTACCAACGTGGCGAATCCGCAATAATCGGCCGGTCAATATGGCTTTGCATTAAAACCACCTGCTTTAACATAGGTAAGCTCAAAAGTTGGGTGGAACTGATGACCGGAACGGCTTGTAATTGATAGTTCACGTTCTTAGCCAGCGGGTTAAAGTCTTTACCCAAGCTACCCTCTGTTCTGGAGAATGACGAAACGCGCATAGTCTTATTACCAATCATCTTTGAGAAACGCTGTGCCGTCACCTCGTTGTTTTGCGACAAAATGACTTTGCATGCTGTAGTAGAAATCACGGTTTCCAAATCATCTTTACCGTATTTACCTGAAATTTGGCCTAAATCTTGTCCAATCAGCAAATAAGACACTTTTTGACCACGACCAACGGCCGGTCCGTCAATAATCGCTTTCATTTTCGGCATTTGCGGGAACTCGTCGAGCACAAATAAGGCAGGGAACGGTCCCATTTTGCCATCGGTGCGGTTAACGTGATTCGGCGGATTAGAAATCAGATATGAGCTCATCAACTCAATAAAGGTAGAACTGATAACGCCCAAAGCACGCGCATCTACTTGGTTCACCGATAAGTAAACCGAAATCGGCTTCCACTCGCCGGTTACAGGATCTTTCATGCCGCGTAAATCTTTAAATTGCAAATCGGAGAAGCTGGTGCGCGCTTTCACGGCCTGGTTCTTAAACACGTTAATACCGGCAAATGCGGTAGATAAAATAGAACCACGCTCTTTATCAGGCGTGTTGCTGAGTTGGCTTAATTCGGTAATGGCGCGTTGGGCATAGCCGAAGTTACGTGCCTCTTTAATGGCTTCTTCCAACATATCGTGGGTTGGGTCTGCCATAGCCGCCATTTGGTCGCCTTCATCCATACGGCGTTGAATTTCCTGCGCGGCATTAATTTGTGCCTCGGTAATCCATTCCATAATCATGGCAATACTTGCTTCACGCCCCATCCAACGCGGCGGCAACAAGTTCCATGTGCCGATTGGCAAATAATTATCCATGGTTAAATTACCGCTTTTCAAGTTTTGAATGGCACGCGGAGCATTCGGATCACGCATACCCATATAATAACCTTCTAAGACCTCTTTATCTTTCTCATCAAGTTTACCCTCATAGATACGGCCGATAAAATAATCGTTAGCACGAGCGCGGTCACATTTGGAAACCACAAACTGAATAAAGCCGGTTAAGGCGGCACGACCGGTTTGCGACCAGTGCGGATCGGCGCCACCTTTCGGATCTTCTACCAAAATATTGCACATGGAATCGACATACATATCGCGGTCAGGTCCTTGTTCCGGAATACAATTCGGCGACAACGGATTCCAGCTTGGATAGTAAATACCTTCGCTCGGATTATCTTCGGCACCCCAGTTGATGATAAACACCGGCCCGACTTTGGCGCGCGCGCCGGAAGTGCTGTAACAGAGCTCCGGCTTTGGGTCGTTAATTACAAGACTGAGTTTTTCCGAGTGGAAAATCGTTGGAATCACGACGCCGGCGGTTTTACCGGTTCCAGGAGGTGCACAACATAAGGTTGCCAGTGTTTCTTTTAAAAGCAGAAATTGGCCGTTGAATTTCCCCACCACTTGGCAGAAGCCGTCAAACCCCAACAGAGGCATGGCTTTAATATCGCGCAAGTTGGCCACTCGTGCCGAACCGTGAATATTGGTTTGAAAACGATACGGACTGATCATGCCGGCAAAAATTAATCCCACCGGAATAATTAAAAACGGAATAAGCGGAATCCATAAACTTAATGAAAACGAACCACGGTGATGGTAAACTTGCACAAACCATTTGCCATACATATTAAATAAGTGCGACGGATTGGTGGCTACAATATATAGAAATTTATTGACTACTTCGGTAGAACTTTTGGATACGCCGTGACCGACCAAATAGGAAAGCGGCAATGCAAAAATAAACATAACCACCGTCAGTCCTAAACAAATAAGAAACGCAATCATCATCCACCGGACTGCGTCATCATATTCTTTCCATTCTTCACCGCGATCTTTTAATGCCATTTCATCTCACCTTAATTATTTCAAACTTTTCAATATTTTGCGTAGTTTATCCATATCTTGCCGTGACACTGAACCTTCTGCTTCTCCCAGAGTCTTTGAAAACAGCTGAATTTCTTTTGGCGCACCACGGTTAATGCGTGTTACTTTGATATCCATATCATCCCAAATATCAAACATGTCGTCGGCATTGATAATATTGGCCATTTGAATAACCACAAAAGATGAGAGCGTGAACGATATATCTTCGGCTTCAAATTTTTCTTTTATGGCGTCACGAGCAATTTTCAGCTTACGCACCGGTGAAATGCGGTGGCTGTTTTCAGAGAACCACAAAGGTTCTTCGCCGTTAAAGAGCTCTTCATCAGCCAGCCAATCGCCGTTTTCCTTATCAACCAAACACAGACAAACCTTGTTTTCATCAACACCGATAAAGTCAATAGTTGTGTCGCCAACGTCAATATTGCTGATAATATCATAGCCTTTTTGTTGCAAAGCGTCATAGACCGGACCATGATTCGCTTCTTTCTTGGTTGAGATATCCGCCGTATCCGCCTCATCACGACTATTTCTGGCGTTTCGCTTGGTCTTAGTGGAATCCTTATCCTCTCTATCGCGCTCTTTTCCGCGATCGGCGTTTTTCTCTTGGCGTGTATTTCTATTATTGCGGCGTGGTGTTTCATCTTCATCAAAATCATCAACTTTAGACTTATTGCGACGGTTGTTGCGTTTAGGCTTAGCCGTTTCCTCATCATCAAAATCATCCGCATTATAATCAAAATCGTCATCAAACGAACGTTTATGGCTTTGTTTCGATTTTGTATCAGATTCGCGCTTTTCAGATTCGCGTTTTTTGGTAATGTCGGTTTTTTCAAATGAATCGATATCTAAATCGAAATCGTCGTCATCATCATCAAATTTGAACAAAGCGTGGTCTATGGTTGCGGAAACATCAGTTTTCTTTGCGGCCGGTTTCGGAGCACTATATGACGAACCGTAAGTTGAAGATGATGCATAAGAGGTTGTGCTTGCCGGAGAATAAGTCGGAGTAGCGGCCGGTGTTGTTGAACGTGACGAATCGTTGTAGTCGGAAATCGGTGAGCGAATACCACCGACAATGCCCGTCGGTCGAATTTGCTTATATGATTTACGCTTAACCACACCATATTTATTACTGGTTGTTATCACATTAATCGGTTTTTTGATGAAATGGCGATACAAGTTAACCGGTAACATCAAAATTTGGTAAATAATGCGCTCCCACGCTACCAAACTTAAAGTCCACCAACCGGTGATGAGCATTGGGAAAAATGTGGCCAAGATAATCACAAAAGCCCATTCTTTCGGTGCACGCACCACCCAGCCGGCTTGCCAAAGTTCTTTGGCTTGGCGCCAATGATCCGGCCAGAAAATATCGAAGTGCCAGTTGCAAAGCATAATCACACGGATGCCTTCCGTGAAGACAATACCCCACAGAACACCGACCAGAATTATTCTTAAACACACAAAGAAAGACCTCAACAGTCACTCCCCATATAATTACACTTAATTTTAACATACAGCCATTTGTTAAAAAAGTGCTTAATTTTGATTATTTTTTTCCACTTCTATTTTTTCGACAATATCTTGGCGAAATTTACCTGTATCCGGCTGAGGATATCTCTTTCTTTCAATATCGATTCGCTCTTGCACAACCTGCTCCAAAGTTTTCTTTTCTTCCACTTTCAGATTTTTGATGTTGATGACCGGTGCTTTATATTTGCCGATACCAAGGCTGCCAAGCCAACCCAGCGGTGTTGTAATCAGCGGTGCAAATTGCATATGATAAATGATATACCACGCTGCCAAATTAATAGGCACCGCCATGAAAATACCCAAAAGCATTAATAAATCTTCGCCGCGCAGTGTTGCCCCACTGTTCCAATAAGCCAGAATAGAGGCATAAGTTTGCGGCAAAAACAAATCGATCCTATAATAATATAAGTAAGCATATCTGAGGCCGTAACCGAACGCGGCACTAAAAGCGGCACAAAACAGAAGTGCAAATATAATATGGAATAATTTTTTAATAAATTTCATAGGCTAACCATTCTGTTTGTTTTAACGTCCGGAGCCGCCGCGTGAAGGAGGCTTAGGTGTGTATATTTGCGTAAACAGATGTTCATCCGGCGAGGCGGTTAAAAGACCATTCTTGAAATTACCGAGACTTATTCTGCGACCGCCCGTTTGTTCCTGATTAGCTTGTAAAACATTGATAACACGTTCATAATCTTCCAAGAAAGTTCTTTGTTTTTCATCAGATTTTATCAAATCGCGTGTAAACTTTTTCAAATCTGTAGTTTGGCCGTCTTGAGTTTGAATTTCCAGCTTTGTTGACAAGTTGTCGGCCAGATGCTGATAAGAATCCATATTTTCCACAAATTCTTTTGCAGTGCGCTTAAATTTCTTTTCGTATTCTTTCTTTTCTTCTTTGGTCATGCTTTCCATTTTAGCCTTCCAAATCGGTGAGGCTGCATTGAAACGATCATTTGCCACATCATCCATGGTAGCATTAAACGCTTTTTCCGCCAACTTATGTTCCAAATCAATAAAGTTCTTTTGATAATTTGCAACCATTTTAGCGGTATCGACCTCATTCAATCCTTCTACTCTAGATCTATCCAAAGCTACTTGAGTGATCAGCGCATATCTCTGCCACATCTCTTGCTTTTCGGCTTCAATCAGCTTAGCCATATTTCTATGCGTTTCAGGGTTGGTCATATCCAAATCTTTGCTGTTAACCCAAGTAAATTTGTCTTTATCCATAAAGCCGTTAACTTTTTTAATCAGTACGCGTTGTAACGCCATTTTACCGAAGGAGTTATCCATATCAAGGTAATTATCAAGATTTTTCTCAGCCATATCCAATTGTAGTTTGCAATTTTCCGGATTTTGCGTGTAAAGCTGTTTGAATTTTTCGGTGGTGTTACGATAAGCCGTTGTTTCAGCCACATAACGCGCTTGTGCCGCAGTGCG
>JAZNQW010000059.1:0-2457 GCA_045590435.1 Alphaproteobacteria bacterium
ACGTCATCACCTTCTTGAACCGCAGTCTCTTTAAGGTGAGCATAAATCGTCTTTAATCGATGGCCGTGATCAATAATCACCATATTACCGGTGTAAAAATAATCCTTACCGCTCAAAACCACCGTACCGGCAGCCGAAGCCTTTACCGGCGTGCCTTCCGGCGCCGCAATATCTGTGCCGCTATGCGGACTTTTCGGCACACCGTTAAAAATGCGCTGATTGCCAAAGTGTCCGCTGATACGACCTTCCACCGGCAAAACGAAACCTTCACTCCAAAAGCTGTATAATTCATCCCTTTTCGAGGCCAAACCGCCGGCTTTTGCTCCGGCCAATGCACGGTTCACATCCCGTTGTTCACGCAAAATTTCCGCCTCATGACTTTTGCTCGGTGCCACATGATGCTGTTGAACCCCGTCAACACGCTGAATATCCCATACTGTCGGCTCAATCGATAGCTCATAAGAAGTGCCAGCATCCGTCCCCGGATAAACTGCCATTTTAACCTTTTCCGGCGCATCACGATGCAACGCAATCAGCGTCATACCATATTTATCCGAAAAATAACTTTTCTTTCCCAAGTTGTTGAAAATAAGTATTTTTTCCTTTGGGTTATTTCTAATATAAATCAATTCGCCCTGCTTAAAATCGCCGCAAATTTCCAAAGCATTGACAGGCTCGGCAAATGCCACAGCCAAACTAAAAATCATCAAACAAATCGCCTTGAATGGCACAATCTTTCTCCGTTACTCGAGCCTTAACAATTCCGTCGGCAAAACGAATATGCAAATTTCGGCTGCTTTTGGCTTTATTGGTTGTATAAACAGTTCTGAACTGACTGTCTGAAACCCAAGCAAATCCGCGTTTCAAAACCGATTCAATTGAAACCGATTCAAGCCTTAGCCCCAAATTTTTAACATTTTCTTTTTTTGCCTCTATCAAATTTGTAATATAAAAAGGTTTCAAATTCGTCAATTTTAACAAATTATTTTTATCTTTCAGCAAATTTACAAATGCCAATTTCAACCTTTCGCCACGCTCATCAAGCTTTTGCTGATTTTCCGCCACAATCTGTTCTAAAGATGGAATTTTATTACCCAGAACTTCAATATATTGACGTAACTCATTGAAATATCTGTTTATTGAATTATTAAGTCGCAATTCCGAGGTTTGTATATTATGATAGATTTCACTTTTTACGGGCACAGCAAACTCGGCCGCACCGGTCGGCGTCGGCGCCCGCACATCTGCGGCATAATCAATCAGCATGGTATCTGTTTCATGTCCAACCGCAGAAATCAACGGAATTTCCGACTCATAAACGGCACGCACCACCGCTTCTTCATTAAACGACCACAAATCTTCCAAACTGCCACCACCGCGCGCTACAATCAAAACATCAGGCCGCCACCCACAATCCTTTGGCAACGCATTAAAGCCTTTAATTGCCGCCGCAATTTTATCAGCAGAGCCTTCACCCTGTACCGGTGTCGGCCACACCACAATATGCACCGGAAAACGATCTCGAATGCGGTGAATAATATCTCTTATTACCGCACCGGTCGGACTGGTAACCACCCCGATAACATTGGGCAAATATGGAATTTTCTTTTTGTGAGCAGCATCAAATAACCCTTCTTCTAAAAACTTTTTCTTGCGTTCTTCCAATAACTTAAGTAAAGCGCCTTCACCTGCAAGTTCAAGTTGTTCTATTACTAGTTGATAGGAAGAACGCCCGTTAAAAGTTGTAATTCGCCCCGTGGCAATCACTTCCAGTCCGTCGGCAATTTTAACGGTCAACGAATTGGCTACACCGCGCCAACAAACCGCAGCCAGAACCGAGTTTTCATCTTTAAGCGATAAATACCAATGTCCGGAATCGGCACGCTTGGCACCGAAAATTTCGCCCTTAATGCGCACATGATCGAATGCCCCTTCAACGAGCTGCTTAATAGCAAACGAAACTTCGCTGACTGTCCATTCTTTCTTTTCTGCCAACATATCTTGCATTTTGTTTTATCTTTTCCGAAGCAATGCCTTAATTTCTTCATCATCCGCCGCATATTGGCGCACGCTTTTACCGCTGTAATCGCGCGCTTTCACATTTGCACCGGCTTCCACCAAAACCTCGACAACTTCCGGATTTTGATTCAACGCCACAGCATACATAAGAGCTGTGCGCCCCTTTTCATCCATCGCTTCCAAATCTGCACCGTAGCGCAAAATCATTTTAACAACCTTAGCGCTCACATCCACACGGCACACATTCATCAACAATGTTCGACCGTGTGAATCCCGCGCATTAATATCACTTCCGGAAGAGGTCGATCCTGCGCTGTTTCTCTCTGAACCGGCCTGTCCGTTCAAACCGGCCAACAGTTGTTGAGCCATTTGCCCCAAGGCTGCACCGTCATCTTCAAAGTCGGATCGTAGCCATGTCGTTCTGTGAGCCAAGGAGTT
>JAZNQW010000060.1:0-5098 GCA_045590435.1 Alphaproteobacteria bacterium
CTCGGTGAGATACCTTCCAATGATGTAATTTGTGTATCGCCTGCGTCATATTCTTCTCCAACAAACATCGGAGAACCGACTAAATCATTCAGAGGGTTACCGGCGCAACAGAAGCAACCTTGCACCCCTATATGTGATAAATCCGGCAATTTATCACATCCGCTATCGCTCAAATCTAAATCACCGTTGTAAGTAAAACCTCTTTCTTGTTTACGCAAATCAATATATTGATTACCTTGCAAAACAAAAAAACTATCTGCTTGCGGTGACCATACAAAAGCCGATTCAACCAGTTTTTTAGGCAAAGCCTCCGCATCAAATTCCGCCGGCACATTAAAAGCATGCAACTCTCCGCCCACCTTGGTGTGCCAATCTTTGAAAGATTGTATCGGATTACCGCTGATATCAACATGCCGTTTAACTTCTTTCGGAAAATTTTTAAAATCGATCAACATATTTCCATCAACATAAAAACTCCCGTTAATCGTAACACTTGAAAAATCAGGTATTTGCGACAACTTTTGCTTAGATAAATCCAAATCTCCATCAATGCAAAAAGCCTTATCCTTAGGCAAATTCATAATGTCATAATATTTGCCTTTTTGCTTTAATAACCCGATATTCACACAATCATGAGCAATACCAAACTTCTTCTTTTTCACAAATTGCTGTATATACGGCTTATATTTGGCAATCGGCGCTTTATTTTCCTTACCTTTGCATTGCTGAACCGATTTATCTGAAATTTCCAAAGTGGCATGCGGTTCATCATCAGCATCCCGCAAAGAATAAATTTGCGTTGTGCCGTTTTTCACCACCTCGTCATAACAGCCCTGACCAACACAGTGCCCCATATATTCGCTTTCATAATCCAAAGCCTCACTGGTGGTTAATTGCACAATCCGCATTCCGTCAGCTAATTCCATAACCGTTCGCGTACCGACAGCCGCCTCACGTCGCAACTTTTCATCATGAGCCTTTTTTGCCATTTTATCGGCTATCACATCATGCCACTCTTCAGCAGCTTGCAAAACACGATTAAAATCGGTATATTCTTCTTGCGTTTTCAAAAAATCTAAACGTAACGCAATTTTTCTGTTATTTTTCGGGTTGCCGGGATTTTTTGCGCATTTTCGTTCGGTATCTTTAGCTTTTGCCAGAATTGTGTTAACATACCCCTCAGCTCTAACGAATAAAAAATCGCGCACCATACTCAGCTTTTCTGCTGTCTGAGATGATATTTTATCGGATTGAAACTGATATACTTCCTGTCCTTTCGCCATGCAATTCTTTGCCCAATCCGGCAAATTATCTGTCTTTTGCACCGTTTGCAAAAAATCTTTTGTTTCCGCTGTTTTTGTGCTTAGAAACGGGACCATATAGCGTTTGCCCCACTGCCAAAGCATCGCGCGCACCACCTTATCTTTTTGTTTTTGCAAGGCGGAAGAATTTTCAAATTGATTTTCTTTCAAAACCTCCGCTTCAGGCTGGCGATAAATCATCTTTAACAAGTATGCATCTAAATCTTTTCCATTGATTAAATTGACCGGCATTTGATTCCTCCCGAATTTTGCAACAAGAATAGCAAATTTTTACTCTTTTGTCAAATTCAAATTGCACGGCAAAATACGTCATATATTTTCCGCTTGCAATCATTTGCAATTTATTTTATTTCTGAAACATAGAAAATGAAAGATTTTGCCATGACTAATCAATTTGCACGCACCGAACTTCTTTTAGGAACCGCGGCTTTAGAAAAACTCAGCCGTGCCCATGTGGCGGTTTTCGGCCTTGGTGGCGTCGGCGGCTATGCGGTTGAAGCATTGGCGCGCTGCGGCATCGGTGCTCTTGATTTAATCGACAGTGACCGCATCAGCCTGACCAATCTCAATCGCCAAATTTTAGCCACGCATCAAACCATCGGTCAACCCAAAGTTGACGTGGCCGCCGAGCGCATTTTAGCGATTAATCCGAATTGCCGCATTACCAAACACCAAACCTTTTATTTACCGCAAAACAACGGCGAATTTGATTTTTCGCAGTATGATTATGTGGTTGACGCCATCGATACCGTCACCGGCAAAATCGGGTTGATTGTAGCAGCTCAAACCGCCGGTGTACCGATTATTTCGGCCATGGGCACCGGTAACAAACTCAATCCGGCCGCCTTTGAAGTAGCCGATATTTACCAAACCTCGGTATGTCCTTTGGCCCATGTCATGCGCAAAGAACTGCGCCGCCGCGGTATTAAACGGCTCAAAGTTGTTTATTCCAAAGAAAAACCGCTCAAACAAAACGTGTCGGCGTCTCAAACAACCGATCCTCAATCCCCGCGCAAAAGCATTCCGGCCTCAGCACCTTTTGTGCCGCCTGTAGCCGGATTTATTATTGCAGGTGAAGTTATTAAAGACTTAATTGCCATCGACTGAGCTGAATTTAAAAACGCAAGAGCTTGAGATTCCTCCCAAGCTCTTTTTTAATCTTGCAATTTTAATCGACCGGCACAAACGGATTTTCCAGCACGCGTCCATTCCTTAAGTCCACCTTATACAGCGAACGATCTTCCGGATAAAACGCCATCAAATCCTCTGGTTTTTTGGCTCCACCCCAAAGTGTGAGCACATTGCCGATAATTTGATAGTACTCAAAATGCGGATGTGATCCGATTTGCACACCAACCCATCCGTCCCAACCATTGCCTTTCGTATCAATATAATAGCGAAAATACTGCTTATAAGCACTATTATAAAACGTCTTGATAAAACCGACTGCCTTTTGACGATAAAAAATCGGCGTTATCTCACAAGCATAGGTAAAGTTACCGATTGGCCTTCCCTGATACACCACCTGATAAAGTTCAGCATACGCCGGTGCATCATACTCGCCTTCATAAAGGCTGACACTCAAATGCCCGACAAACACATCTTTTGTCAGCTGATGCACATCATTATATTGCAATGGCACCAGCCACTTGCCTTGTCCGGAAACAACCCCCGTCATTGGCATACTGTCTTTAACGTCAACGGCATAATCCCATTCCATAATGGATCTATACACCTCAGGAGAAACTAACTTTACCACCTTAAAGGTATCCTCAGCCATTTTAGTTACTTTCTGCGCACCAACTTTAGTTGCCACGGCAAATTCTTCGGCTGTCATTGTATCCTTTTTCACAACAGCAGGCGAAACTTTTTCTGTGGGATCATCAATTTTTGCCGGTGCCGGAACACTATCAGGATTGACATTCACACGTTTTTGTGCAGAGTTACTGTTATTCGCACCGCAAGCTATCAGCACAAGGCCGATAAATAAAAATAACAAATGTTTCATATATAAAAAATATTAAATTCGCATTTAAAATATACATTTGCCACAATTTTGTCAATATTTATTTTGAAATTTTTACTTATCTTTTATTAAGCCATTTTATGCAACACCAAACAACCGTAACAAAACATAATTTGCAGTCTGTGAATTGGCAATCATTTATCTTTCGCTCACTCTGCCAAAAACCGCGGATGTTTGCGCACCCAAGCGATTATCAGCGAACCAGCAACCAATATCAAACTTATCGGGTAATCTTTCAACAAATCTTCAAACTTTGCCATATTATCTCCAATCACATTCCATAAATAGATACCAATTCCCAACATATACATATACGGTATCCAGCCTATGGATTTCAGGTAATAAGTCAAAGACGTATGTCCTTTCACGAGATATCTGAAAAACTTCAAATCCATAAAAGTCAAGCAAAACAGATATATTAAGCAAATTATTTGGACAATATAAATGATTTTTTCAAATCGGAAAAGCGGGCTATATTGCCATAAAACTGAATCTAAATGAAAAAATATTTCAGTTACGATTAAATCAAAACTTCCGAGCAATAAAATTTCATCAGATGTTTTTAACATAACCCGCCTCTTTTACAATAATTCTTTAGACTTCTTTTCTATAACCCCAGAAGAATCACATAAGTCCATCAAAATATCCGAAATAATGGGATAAATTTGGTTGAGAGGATAAATACAAAAACAAGAAAATCACGCATGTTGCAAAAAAGTATTGCATTTTTTTTTGCTTTGTAAAGATACCTGTCAACCAGCCTGATATAAATAACAGATACAAAACAACTGCTTTTATAAAATCTTCACCTATTCCATCATTCCACATAACAAGAAAAATCGTTGTTTGTAATAGCACCAAACTGGCAAAAATTAACCAAAAAACTACTTTCAGCAAATTAAATACGATTAAAAGAAAAGGGTTAAAAACTTTGCTGCATGTTTCATATTTATTTTCAAACAACTTTTTCATAGACTTATTTAATGATATTGGAACTCACTGTAGATTATAATAAAGTAATTTACGAGATAAGCAAGAGCTTTTTATACTATTACCCATCTCTGTTTGCTAGTTTTTTATAACAACTTTATAATCCTTTTTTAGGATTATAATATGATTTCATTATATCATAACAATTCCCTGTTTGGTTTGTATAACCAGAATATATACCTTTGGCATCAGCTACTAAATCCTCAGCAGAATCTCCCAAAATAGATAAATATCCTCCGTAATCTTGTTTTCCCGACCACTGCCTTGGGAATTTTCTAGATATATCCTGTATTTCTTTTCCGATTCCCATAGCACCTGTAACTGCCGCACCATATAATCCGTCTTGCGATCCAATACAACTGACAACAGAATGTTTATATTTGTCATATAATGGTTCGTTTTTTAATTTATCTGCTTCAGCATAAACTTTATCGTAGGTTTTTCTATACCATGGACTTTGTGATTGCTGTTGTTCTTTTTCCTGTGAACGCATTATGTTATATTCCACCTCATCGCGTAATGAAAAATCAGAATGGTCAACACCAAATTCATCAATTTGTGTGTCTTGATTAAATTTATATAATGTCATTTTTCTTTTCCTTTTAAAATAAAAAAACCGCACGCTTTCAAAACGTACGGTTCTTAGTTGATAACAAAAAAACGAGCTTCTTCATTACCGAATTTGCTCGCTCAAATTAAAACAGAATGTGTTATGGCCTTTAAAATAGAGCTATTTCCTCATTCTAGTCACTTTTATAAC